>JAYVTN010000158.1:0-4841 GCA_043788785.1 Spartobacteria bacterium
CATACCCATGACGCCATCGATCTCGCGGGCTTGAACGGCCTCAAAACCCACTTACCCGGCCCCGGCGAGCATCCAAAGCAGGGTGAAAGCGACTTACTCGAGGGGGCTAAGTGAGAAAAACGTCCCCAGAGCGACTTGGAGCGCCACGCGGTCACTTAAACGGCCTCCAACCCGGCTCACGCGAAGTCGCCAACACTTCCCGAACCTGCGGTGGGTTTCACGCAAAGTTCGCCACCGCGCAACGTTCTGGTCCGGAATGGTTGGTTGGCTCGGCTCTCTTCACACGCGGCCCCATCCCCTCGCGTTTCCGCTTTTAGCTTTCGGCTTTTAGCTTTCGGCTTTTAGCTTTCTCGCCGGTTCCTCTCTTAGGTTGGCTGTTGCGAGACGTTGCGTGAGTGTCCGCCGCCCATAGCGTCCATCGGGGCTCCCGACGGCAGATGGACCCTATGGACCCTATGGACCCTATGGACCCTATGGACCCTATGGACCCTATGGACCCTATGGACCCTATGGACCCTATGGACCCTATGGACTCCGGCAAACTAAACGACGTTGAAGTATGAAGGGGACGCAATCTTCGATCTTCAAGCGCAAGAAAGGCGAAGCGACTCCCACGATTTTCGTAAAACCGGACGGTCCGGCCAACGCGGTTCAAATGATGACCGAAAGGCTTTTCCTGGGAGTAACCTCCCACGCCGGATTCGGCCCCAGCCGGTTCATGGGCTTGGAAGGCCATGCCACATCAGACCCGACGCAGCCACGAATCACTTGCGTACTTCCGGGCGGCGAGCTCCGCGGCTGATCCAAGCTCCGCCACCGCCAGACTGCGTGAATGTACATGGCGACCCAATGCGCCGGGCAACCGCGCCTCCAACCCCGCGACTTCGTCCGAGCCTATTTGCACACTGCCCTGATGCAAAAGCCCCAGCCGGGTCCGGCGCTGGGCCGCGCCTGCGACTTTCTGACCTCCCGCCAGCACGTCGAACGGGACCGCATTTTCAAAACACGCCTCTGAGCGCTTGGGGTCGGCCGACTCGGCCATATGGGCGCCGCCCCCGAGCACCCTGGCAAGACAATGATGGACCCGTTGGTAGGATTCCGACGCACCCAAAGCCGCAAACGGGTGGGACCGGGGCACGACCAAGGTGTAGGTGAGATCCTCGCCGTGGAGGACCACTCCGCCACCAGTCCAACGCCGAACCCATTCCCGCCTTGGCCATTGGGCCGCGACCTGGCTCAAACCCCCAAAATACCCGAACGACACCGAGGGCCGTGCCCAACGGTAGATCCGGAGCGTGGGCGCCTTGGCCTCTCGCAGCAGCACCTCGTCAATAGCCATATTGAGCGCCGCCCCATGGGGTTCGGGATCCTGCACATGGATGAGTTCGTCAAAGAGCACTGCCCTTGACCCTATTCGAGCCTTTCACCGCGGCAACATTGCCTTTCACCCTCTGGAGCGCTAGGGTCCGCCTCCTTATGGTAAAAGCAGCACTCGGCAAAGGACTCGGCGCGCTCATCAGCGCCCGTCCGGCCTCGCCCATCATTTCGCCCACTCCGGCTGTCGAACAAGGCGAGCGGGTGCAATCGATCGCGCTGGAGCAGATCATCCCCAGCCCCCTGCAACCGCGCAGCGTGTTCAACGACGAGAACCTCCAGGAGCTTGTGGATTCCATCAAGCAACATGGAATTATCCAGCCCCTCATTGCCCGGGTACGCGGGGACCGCTTCGAGCTGATCGCCGGAGAGCGCCGCTGGCGTGCGGCCCAACGGGTGGGTCTCAAAGAAGCTCCGGTCATCGTCCGGGAAGCTTCGGATCAAGACGTTCTGGAGTTGGCCCTCATTGAGAACCTTCAGCGCGAGGACCTCAATCCCATCGAAGAAGCCGAAGCCTTCGCACGGCTCTCCCGGGAGTTTCATCTAAAACAAGAAGAGATCGCCCAGAAAGTGGGCAAAAGCCGCGCCGCCATCGCCAATAGCATGCGGCTTCTGGATTTGGACAAACAAGTACAGACCTGGCTTACCCAGGGTCACATCTCGGTCGGCCATGCCAAGGTGTTGCTGGCCCTCAGATCCAACGAAGAGCACGTCCAGGTCGCCGAACAGATCATGCGCCGCAGCCTGACCGTTCGCGCGGCAGAGCAGCTCGTAGCCGAGCATTTTGCGCAGATGGGAGTCTCTAAACCCAAGCGCGGGGGCAGCGCGGGTTCCGCGTCAGTGGTGTTGGCGCCCGCCTTGTTGCACTTGCAGAACCGGCTCCAGCAGCACATGGCCACGCACGTTGTCCTTCATCACGGCGACAAGCGGGGCCGGATCGAGATCGAATACTACGGCAACGACGACCTACAAAGGATCCTGGGCGTAATGGGCGTTCCACCAGACTCCCTGTAAGTGGGTTCCAAGCGCTTTACCTTCGGTTCCGGATCCGGGCTGGCCACTGGAGCCCTCCTCGCCTTTCTCGCTGCAAGCCCCGGCGGCTGCAAACGCCAGGAATCGCCCGCGGCCCAGCCCACGCTGGCTAGCGACCCAGCGCTTCCGCAGCCGACGCCCTCCAAACCCAGCCTTTTAAGCAGGCTCAGGGATCGGCCCGCGCCCACCCCAGCGCTCCCGCCGCCGCCCACCGAGATCTGGAAGGAGTTTTCCGGCACCAAGGCCTTCGCAGAAGTCCAAAAACAAGTTGAAATCGGGCCCCGGGTTGCCGGGTCGCCGGAAGTGGAGCAAGCCCGTACGTTGATCACCCAAGCGCTGACCCGATCAGGATGGGAAGTTCAACGGCAACCCTTCACGGACGAGACACCGCGCGGGCCGGTGAATTTTGTGAACTTAATCGCGCGCTTCCCCTCCCCGGGCACCAAGACAGCCGGCAAAAACACCCAACAAGCCATCGTCTGTTCGCATTACGACACCAAACGCTTCAGTACTATTCGTTTTGTGGGCGCATCCGATGGTGCCTCCAGCACAGGGGCCCTGGTTGAGCTCGCCCGCGTGCTAGCGCTCGACCCTCAACTGGCTTCCAAGGTCGAGTTGGTCTTTTTCGACGGCGAAGAAGCTTTCGCCCAATTCACCGAATCAGACGGCCTTTATGGCAGCCGTTTTTACGCCCGTTCCTTGCGGGAGTCCGCACGCAATAGCCAATTCAAATTCGGGATTCTTTGGGATATGATCGGGGATAAAAATCTTTCCATCACCCTTCCATCGGATTCCCCGCAGCCTTTGACCCAAGGTATCCTATCGGCAGCCGATTCGTTGGGGTTGCGAGGATATTTCGCGTACTTTGATCGTTCGATCTTCGACGACCACGTCCCGCTCAACTTGGCACGCATTCCCACCGTCGACCTGATCGATTTCGACTATATGCCTTGGCACACGGCCGATGACACTTTGGACAAGCTCAGCCCCGAGAGCCTCCAGAAAGTCGGTTCCGTCACGTTGCACTATCTGCACACCGCGCTCAGCAAGTAGCCGGCCAGAGGCGACCAGCCCATGGAGGCCCTCCGACATACAATGGGGGAAGGTTGCTTGCAGCCCTCGAATAGCTTCTTATGAGCGGATGAGGGCCCGCCGCAGCCCGCCCGCCGCCGACGCTCACCAGGGGTCGCAGGATTTGTTCGTAAACCGTTTGCCAGCATTGTGGAGTCCTGGCGCGTTCTGCGTTAACCCAAGAGATGAAAGCGCTTCTCGCAGGAATGTGGGGCCTGGTCGCAGGGTCAGCTTTGTTGATCGGGGCTCTGCTGGGGTTTTATTTCAAGGTGCCGATCCGGCTTATCGCCGCCGTGATGGCTTTCGGCAGCGGGGTCCTCATCTCGGCGCTTTCGTTCGACCTCATGGAGGAGGCTTACCAGCGCGGTGGCTTCGCAGCCACGGGGATCGGCTTCCTCGGCGAGGCCGGCATTTTCACGGGAGCCAACTGGCTCCTCTCACACCATGGAGCCAAGCACCGGAAGCGCTCTGGGGCAAAGCAGCCCAAGGAATCGGATCACGCCGGGAGCGGCCGGGCGATTGCTCTTGGCGCACTCCTCGACGGCATTCCAGAGTCGATCGTCATCGGCGTTAGTATGATTCAAGGCAGCGTGGTGAACTGGGTCGCAGTCGTGGCGATCTTCCTCTCCAATCTCCCAGAGGGTCTCAGCAGTTCGTCCGGGATGCGGAAGGCGGGGCGGAGCGCCGGCTATGTGCTGGGGGTCTGGGGCGGCATTGCCGGAATCTCCGGCATCGCCGCGCTGATCGGCTACACTCTCTTTGGCCACTTTTCGCCAAACGTGATCGCCGGCACAACGGCCGTGGCCGCCGGTGCCATTCTCGCCATGCTCGCCGACACCATGATCCCGGAAGCGTTCGAGGAGGTACACGACTTTTCTGGATTGATCATGGTGCTCGGGTTCCTAACCGCGTTCGCCCTGAACCAAGGTGGCCCACTGAGCGATACAGGACCTTGGGGGAGGAAGCACGGCGGCGCTGGCCCGGCTTATCGCCGCCGTGAACCTTCAACCTAAATCAGGCAGTTGAAATCTTAGACTTGAGGGCAAGGGATTGATTCCCGGGCGGATGCGTTTCGTCAGAATATTGGCGATGGCTCACCCGTAGGGTGAGGCCAAAACAAACCCTCCGAGGCCCCTCGAGCCGCCCGCTGCCCGGGCCGGTGTCAGTCCACTACCGCAGTGGGCCGTTACCGCGGTGAATCGGGGCAACCTTCCTTCTTCTTTCTTGCGCAGGGCACCCCCTTCCGGAAGTCGCGTACCGTGTACAGGTCCCCGGCATCGATCCCGCGCATCGCACGGGCCCCGGTCTTGCGCCGGGGCCCGAACCGCCTTCGGTTCTTGCCAAAGAACTCCTCCACATACCGT
>JAYVTN010000159.1:0-8210 GCA_043788785.1 Spartobacteria bacterium
CCATTGACCTGCCCCCTACCCACGACTAATAAACGCCCGTGTTTCGGTTCTCCCTTTTTCTCCTAATCGTTGCCCTCTCTGCCCGGGCATTGGCCCAGAACGACCCGGCCATTCCCGCCACGCCCGGCACGACCGCTCCCGCCTTGCCCAAATTCGTCGGGGATATCCAATATCCCAATGCCGACGTAAACACGATCTTCGACTTGTACGAAACGTGGACGCAGAAGCGCCTGATTCGCCCCAACCAGGTCATGGCCGGCCAAGTCTATTTCGTCATTAAAGGCCAAGTGCCCCGTGAAGAAGCCATCGAACTCCTCGAAGCCAGTCTTTTGGTCAACGGTTTCTCTCTAGTCCCCTCCCCGGACGGCAAGTCCGTCAAAGTCTTCGGCAACGGCCTCAATCCGCGTCCAGGCGGCATTCCGATCATCAGCGAGGAAAGGGAATTGCCCGATCACGACCAGATCGTCACGTACCTGGTGCGTCTAAATTACGTGGATCCGCTGGAGGTTGCCCAGACCATCACCGGGTTCCTCACCTCTGGAGGGCCCGCCAATTACACCTCCGCCGTCATGCCGGTGCCCAAAACACAGATGCTTCTGATTACCGAGAATGCACCCATCATCCGCGGTTTGCTGCGCGTGATCCGGGAGATGGATGTCAAGCCGGCCGACGTGGTCGATGAGTTCGTCACTTTGCAACGTGCGGATGCCAAGGATGTTCTCGAGAAACTCGAGAAGCTGTTTGAGAAAACTGCCACTCCTGGAGGTTCCGCAACAGGCATTGCGCCCGGCGCGCCTCGCCTAAACCGCCCGGCGACCACGCCAGAAGGCAACCCCATTCCCAATGCCACAGCCGAAGCGGTTGGAGCCAACACCCTTGAAATCACGGGGTCCTCTACGATGAGCGAAGATTCGCTCATTGTGGGCCGGGTCCGACTTGCCGCGGATGTGCGCACCAATCGTATCCATGTCGTTGCGCGTCCCAAGGCCTTGGCGACCATCAGGAAGCTCATCAAGGAGTACGACACGGACGTCCCGTTTGGGGAACCCTCTGAACGGCCGCTGAAGTTTGTCACGGCCGCGGACGTGCTCGACTCGGTGGTCAAAGCCATCCAGGACCCGGGTGCCAAGGACGTCGCCGCCCAACCCGGCGGCAACAATAACCAAAACAACCGGCAGCAAAACAACAACAGCCGGGGCGGGGGCGGCAACGGTGGCGGGGGCGGCAACGGCGGGTCCCAGTCGTTCAGCGAGGAACTTTCAACCACGCCCGTGGACACAGTCCCAAAAGCCGTTACAGTAGGCAATACCCGGATTATCGCCGACACCCGCTCCAACAAGATCATCGTCTTGGGCAACCAAGAGGTTAAAAACAAGATCTTCAAACTCCTGGACCACCTCGACAAGCGCGCTCCCCAAGTGGAATTGCACACCGTAATCGGCCAGTTGGAACTCAAGAACCACGAGGAATTCGGGGTCGATTATATCCTCAAAAAGGGCGGCAACTTCGCGGGAATCCCCACGGGTGCGACTACGGGCGCCACCACAGGGGCCACCACGGGCGCAGTGACCGGAAATACGACGGCTGCGGTCGGCTCAGGCGGGAACCTGGTTAATTTTACTGGAAACAACCCGACCCTCAATTTGGCCAACCTGCTCACCCAGCGCAATGTCTCCCAGATTGCGATCGCGGGAGCTACGGGCATGTCGGGCTTCTTTACGGCTGGAAACTCCCTGGAGGTCATCGTCAACGCCCTGGAGAGCACGAATCGCTTCCGGGTCACTGCACGGCCTCACGTGTTCACCAGCAACAACAAAAAAGCCATCATCGCTTCCGGCCAGGAAATCGCTGTCCCGCAGCAGACCTTGACCTCCCTCAACAACAACAATAGCAACCAGGACAACGCGGCTGTTAGCTCCTCTATCCAGTTCAAACGGGTTGCCCTGCAGCTCGAGGTGGTGCCCTTGATCAACTCCGACCGCGAAGTGACTTTGGACATCCTCCAGAAAGTGGACGAGATTTCCGGCAGCACCCGGGTCGGCGGCAATGATATTCCGACCATCTCCACCCGATATATCAAAACCACCGTGTCGGTCCCCAACGAAGCCACGCTGGTTTTGGGGGGCCTCATCCAGGCCTCCGAAGGCAACACCCGTTCCGGTATCCCGATCCTCAGCAAAATACCGCTGATCGGCGGATTATTCCGCACCACGGTCAAGGATAAGACGAGGCGGGAGTTGGTCATCTTGATCCGGCCCACGGTGACCATGGGGCCCAGCGAAGAAACCATGGCCCGGGAGCGGGAACAGGAGTATCTCAACCTCGAACCCGATCTCGAAGGGACGATGTACCCTCCTGGGATCCGCCGTAAAGGCGCGCCGCTGCTCCGTAAACCTCCCGCCCCGGTCATCCGGAAGGAAGCCTTGGAGCATTCCCCGGGGATATGAGTGCCCGCAAGCCCCTTCTAGGCGTCCTTAACGCCTGCGGCGTCTCGGCGGAGGAAGCCCTGCAACTGGTGGGTCTGGTCCCACCCGCCGGGTCGACATGGACCTGCGAAGCCCTGAACTCGGGAAAGGTCGATGAAACCCGCCTGGCCACTGAGCTGGCCGCCCTCTTCAAGACACCCTTCGAACCCATTGACCCCACCAAGGTCGAGCGGGCTGCACTCTCCCTGCTCCCCAGCCGGTTTGTCTTCAAGCACCACATCCTGCCGGTTGCCACAGGAGAGGGAACGGTGCGCCTAGCCACCTACGATGTCTTCAACAATGCGGCCCGGCGCTTGGCCGCTCAACAGTTGTCCCAAAAGAAAATCGAGTGGGTGATCTGTCCGCGCGCTCAACTGCTGCGGGCCATCAAGACCGTGTACGGCGTCGGAGCGGAAACCTTCGAGGAGATCCTCCTTACCAGCCGTACCTACGACAATGATGACCGGGAACAGGCCCAGGACATCACCACTGACGATCCCGAGGCCAGTGTCGTCAAGTTCGTCAACCAGATCATCCGCGAAGCCATCCATGAACGCGCCACCGATATCCATGTCGAACCGCTGGAAAGCGATCTCCGTATCCGCTATCGGATCGACGGCATTCTCCATGAAGTCGCCGTGCCGCCCCAATTGCGGGTCCTCCAGAACGCCATCATCTCCCGTTTGAAGGTCATGGCCCACATGGACATCGCCGAACGGCGTTTGCCCCAGGATGGGCGCATCAATCTGACCACCAATTCTGGTGCCATCGATGTGCGGGTATCCACGATCCCCACCGTCAACGGCGAGAGCATTTCCCTGCGTTTGCTGAGCCGCTCGGAAACCCTGGCATTTGGGATCGACCGCCTGGACATGAGCGTCAAACACGTTGAGCTCGTCCAAAAGCTGCTCAAGGAGCCCAACGGCATCATTCTGGTCACCGGCCCCACCGGTTCAGGCAAGTCGACCTCGCTCTACAGCTTCCTCACCAGCATCAATTCGGTCTCCCGCCGTATCATCACGGTGGAGGAACCCGTCGAGTACCGGCTCCCAGGCGTCTCCCAGATCGATGTCAAACCCGAGATCGGCCTCACTTTTGCCCATGGCCTCCGCGCCATCCTCCGTCAGGATCCCAATATCGTGATGGTTGGGGAAATCCGCGATTTCGAGACAGCAGAAATTTCCATCCGCGCGGCAATGACCGGCCATTTGGTTTTTTCAACGTTGCACACCAACGACGCGGTCAGCGGAATCACCCGTTTGCTGGATATGGGAATCGAACCCTTCCTATTGGCCAGTGTCGTGCGCGCCTTCATTGCTCAACGCCTGGTGCGCACGATCTGTCCGGACTGCAAGGAATTGGCCGGCTATCCCGTCGACTACCTCCAGGAGATCGGGGCACCCATGCCCGTGGACATGAAGTATTACCGGGGGCGCGGTTGCGACCATTGCCGGCAGACCGGCTATCGTGGACGGGCCGCCATCTACGAAATCGTGCCCATCAATGAGCCCCTCCGGCGCATGGTCATCCGCAAGGAAACCGGTTCGGCCATGAAAGCGCGCGCCATGACAGACGGCATGGAGACCTTGCGTGCCGACGGTTGGCGTCGGGTACTGGAAGGTAAAACCACGCTCGAAGAAGTCCTTCGGGTCACCCAGCAAGACGAAGACCTCTCGATGACCGATTAGCCCGCGCCCGCCCCATATCTCCCTTACCCCCTCATGAAACTTTTCCCCCTCTGTTTCGCCTTCCTACTCACACTGGCTGGCTTCCTGTCGGCAGAAGTCCCACAAGCCCCGGCACCGGGTACTCCAGGTGCCGTCCAAGTTTACATGCGGGACGGTTTGCGCTTCGATCCGCCCCGGTTCGAAGCGACTCCTGGCAAAGAGCTGACCATCGAAGTCCAAAACGTCGATTCCACACACCAGACCCACAATTTCCTGGTCCTCAAGCCCGGGAAACTCAAGGAAGTCGTCCAGAAATCCATGGAGCTCGGAGAGAAAGGGCCCGCCCAGAATTTCGTACCAGAAGGAACCGAAGTGTTGGGGCACACGGCAATCTTGAATCCCGACGAGAAGGCGGTGGTGCGCATCACGGTACCCACCACGCCGGGGATCTACCCCTACGTCTGTACGTTCCCGGGTCACGGGATGATTATGTACGGGGCCATCTATGCCGGGGTGCCGATGCCTGCGTTGAGCAAGGATCCCAACCTACCCCCGACCGTGCCCCTCACCGGAGGCGTTGCGGGCAAAGGCAAACGGCCCTTTGTACAACGCATGTTCATGCCCGACGCCGGGCCCGCCGCCATCGCAGTCGCTTTGAACGGCGACGCCAACCTCTGCTGGGACTCTGACCAAGGCCGCGTCCGCTATGCGTGGCAAGGCCAGTTTCTGGATGCCTCCGAACATTGGCGCGGCAATGGGCGCGACCTGGCCAAGGTTCTCGGCACGCTCTGGTGGACTGCGGCTTCCGACGATCTTGCCATCCGTTTCGACTCAGCCAAAGCCGTGCCGGCCAAGCTGCGTTTCCTTGGCTACAAACTCTTTGCGGGGATCCCTGAATTCCATTCGTCGGCGGGTGCCTGCGAGGTGTTTCAAACGCCGCTCCTCCCCCGCACAACCCCGGAGAAACCCGGCCTCACTCTTCATTATCGCATCCTCAAGGCCCCGGGCCCGGTGTTCCTGGGGGCTAGTCCGCAGCAAGGGCGGACATGGACCTCTTCGGCAGGCAAACTGGCCAATGGCATGCTCATGCTCACGGCCCAGGAAGCGTCCGACTTCACGCTGACTTTGCGCTAAGTTCCCCCATCCCCCCAGCCGCCCCACACCCCATGAAAGCCTCCCCGCCCGCGCTTGTTTTCAATTTGGTTCTAGCCCTCAGCTCTGCCCTGTTTGCGGCTCCTGCCCCCGACCAGGATGCTATTACCCGGCATTACGAGGTCGCCTTCCCGCCCATGCCCGAAGGAATTGACCCGCAGGTCGGCGGACTCGCCGTTTTGCCCGATGGCAACATCATCGCCGCTTTTCATCAGGGAGAGGTCGCCGTTTTTGATATCAAACGACAGTCTTGGAAGCTCTTTGCCCAAGGACTGCACGAACCCTTGGGGATCCTTCCAGACGCGGATGGCTCCGTCCTCGTCATGCAACGGCCCGAACTGACCCGGTTGCGCGATAGCGACAACGATGGCGTCGCCGACTCCTACGAATCGCTCTGGACCGATTTCGGCATGAGCGGCAACTACCACGAATTCGCTTTCGGCCCGGCTCGCGGACCCGATGGCAAGCTCTACGTTGGCCTCAACCTCGCCTCCAACGGGGACGGGATCCGCAAGGAAATCCGGGGCGCTTGGAGCCCCATCGGCGTGCCCCTGGGAAGTTTTTATTCGGGCAACTGGAAAGCGGTGGCTGGCAAAGTCGGCCGGATGTACTCCCGCGTTGCATGGCGGGGCTGGGTCATGCAGATCGATCCAAAAACCGGCGTCGGCATCCCGTTTGCCTCCGGACTCCGATCCCCCGATGGGCTCGGCTTTGATACCACGGGAAATCTTTGGGTCTCCGACAACCAAGGCGACTGGCGCGGGACCAGCGAGCTCCACGTCATTAAGAAGGACGGATTTTACGGGCATCCCGCGAGCTTGGTTTGGCGCAAGGACTGGGACGGCTCGGATCCCTTGAAAGCCAAAATCGAGCGCCTCAACCAACTGCGCACACCGGCAGCCATATGGTTTCCACACAACATCTACGCGAACTCCCCGACTCAACCCGTCTGCATCCCCAAAACGCCTGCGTGGGGCGCATTTGGCGGACAGATGCTTATTGGCGAGATGAATTCGCCCCGGCTCTTGCGGGTGTTGTCCGAACAAGTGGACGGGGTTTGGCAAGGGGCCATCGTCAACTTGATCGACCTCAAGTCCCTCAAGGGTGGCCTCCACCGGTTGGCCTTCAACGGCGACACGCTCTGGATCGGCCGCACCCATCTCTCTTGGGCCGGAGGAGATTCCATCGCCACCTTACGCCCAAAAGCTGCCCTTCCCTTTGACCCCCTGGACATCCATGTCACCCCAACGGGCTTCCGCATCGAGTTCACCGAGCCACTTGCCTCTTCCGCCTCGGATCCCGCCAAGTGGGCTATCCTCCATTATTCCTACGCCTATCATTCCACGTATGGTTCCCCGCAGATGGAGAAAGCCGCCGACGTGCCCGCCAAGGTCACCCTCTCCAACGGGAACAAGACCGCAGAAGTCACCTTTGCAGGGCTCAAGGAGAATTTCATCTACGACTTCGACCTGACCGGCATCGTGTCCGCTTCGGGCAGTGCCCCCTTGAATCCGAAGCTCGCGTACACGCTGCGCAAGCTCCCTAAGCCCTGAGAGGATCCCTGTAGCATGGGCTTCAAGCCCATGGATCCCCTTGACTTTTTTCGGTGCCCTCTGCGGTCCTTCGTGCTCGCTTGCCTCCAGTCGCGAGCCGAGGACGCAAGACGATTACCTAAATCCCGCAGCTAGAGGCGCGGGCCCATCGGCCCAAATCCGACCGCCCACCCTGACCCGACGGGCCTCATCTCCCCTGATAAAGTGGCAGACACTTGGTCTTCAGAAAAGCGTCAACCGGATAGCACATTCCGGATTTGGATTGGAACCTTTGGCTCGGAAAGCTTTACTTTAAAAGGTGGTGAAAACGAGGCAATCAACCGCGCGAGCGAAGGGCGCTCTGCCGGGTTTTAGGCAATGCCCCGCAGATAGGTTTACAGCGTACCGCGCGTCCTCGTCCTTCGTCCTCGCTCCGCGCTTTCGCCAGTCTTTGTCCTTCGCCCTTGTTCTCGAAATACCGGAGCCGGAGCCGGAGCCGGAGCCGGTAACGCAGGACGATTAGCCTACACACCCCGGGATAGGACCCCATAGGCGCTAACTTGGCGGCGCCTTCAACAGGCTAAAAGCCTGAACTCCGAACCCCGAAGCGCTAAAGCTGAGATCACGCCCGGGCGTCGCGTTGCTCGAGCGCATCGTAGGTGGCGTACTTATAGAGGTCGCCGAGTGTCGGGTAGTTGAAGCATGCGCGGTTGAAGAGATCCGCGCCTGCCTCCACCAGCAGCCCCATGAGGCCAATGTGGACCAATTCCGTCGCGTGCTCCCCGATGACGTGGACGCCCAGCAGTCGCATGTCCTCGCGCCGGAACAAGAGCTTCAAGAACCCAACCTCATCCCCGATAATCTCTCCGCGCGGGCAATCCATGTACCGCGCGCGCCCAGCAATATAATCCACCCCTTTTTCCCGCAGGGACGCTTCTGTTTCCCCGGCCATGCTGGCCTCAGGAATGGTGTAAATTCCAGTCGGCAGGATTTTCGCCAAATCGCTCTTGAACTTGGATTCAAAGGCATGGGCCACTGCGACCCGCGCCTGTTCGATTCCGGTGGAGGCGAGTGCGGGCGGGCCAATGACGTCGCCAGCCGCGTAAATGTTCGCCGTTGTGCTCTGGTAATGCTCATTGACCGGCACCAACCCGCGCTTGCCTGGCGTGATTCCTGCCGCTTCAAGACCCAGGCTGCTGGTGTTACTTTGGCGTCCTGCGCATACGAGCACTCCGTCGCACGACAAGGTGGCCCCTGAAGAGAGTGTAAGGACGACATCCCCGGGCTGTGAGGCGTCGCATGCGATGACCCGTTCCTTCCAATGGAACTGCACACCGTTGGCTGCCATTGCCGAAGCGAGGGCCGCGGAGATCTCCGCATCCAGAAAAGGCATC
>JAYVTN010000160.1:0-1707 GCA_043788785.1 Spartobacteria bacterium
CAGAGCCGTAAAGTTGGGGGTCGAACTCTAAAAATCCCGCGAGTCATCAATTGGGAGGTCGAAGTCAAATCCCGCGCGCGGATTCCACACCGAATCCCTTTCGCGTATTTTGTGTCTTTAGTGGTTAGAAAACGCATCTGGGCAGATCGCCCCAGGCTTCGGGGACACAACGGGCCAAGCGGCCCACCCAGATCCGTGATGTCATGGGAAACCGGCCGGGCGCCCACGGATCAAAAAGCGATTTGGAGTTTGACCCCTGCGCTCTTGGCCAGCGCGTGTTTGTAGCTACCGGGACTTGGTTGAAGGGAAAGGCACGAGGTTATCCCACTTGTGTTGACTGCGGAGCGGCCCACGGTTTCTATCGTTTTAAGCGCCTATGAAAAGCACACCTAGACGAAACGATCGTTGCCCTTGCGGCAGCGGCAAAAAATACAAGCGCTGTTGCCTGGCCGAAGATCAAAGGCGTACGGCCAATTTGCACTCCGGGGCGGCTGGGACAACCGATGTGACAATCACCCCGGATTTGGTCGCCCTGTTGCGGGAAAAGGCGCACACCGGCCCAATGGAACGGCGCGCCCAATCGGCCCGCCTCTTGAACCATGCCGAAACGGCGCTTACTTACGCGGATAGGTCGCCGGAGATCGAAGCGGCCTCCCAGACCCTGGAGGCGCACCGGTCGGAATTCGACATGCTCTACGCGGACCGGGCCGCGTACTTGAGTCGGGCGAAAGCGCTCTTCTCCGAGGAAACTTTTGCGCCGCTCCGCTTCACGGCAGACGAGGTGCGCAGTGCGTTTGACGCCTTACAACTCAACACGCACCGTGCCTCTGGCGAGCGGATGATTCAACAGTTGAAGGCCGCCCTTTTGCATTTAACCGATAAGCAGCGCCGCACCTACTTGGGCATGAGCTTATCGCTACACATGCTGGAGTTCGTGCGGGCGGAGAGGTGGCTCGACGCTTCGATTATCGAGTTGTCCGGGCATCTCACCCTCGAGATGATTGATGAGGGCAACGTATTCCTTTCCCAAATGTTCACATTCGGGTTTGAAGCCTGCATCGCGCAGGCAAACCGCGAGCAACTCTCGCTGGTCGCGAAACTGGGATTGGACTTGGAAGAGTTTAAATCCATGAGTCCTGAGCAACTCCAAAACTGGACCGACGAACTGCTGGCCGACCCGGCTCGGCGGGCGCATCTAAAGGGGCTCGTTAAGCCGACTCCCGAGCAAATAGCCCAGGCCAATTCTGCCTTAGCTGCCATGGAGGAGGACGCGCTTGAACTGCTTGAACGCGAGGATTTCGCCGCATTACTCCTCTCGGATGAGGAGAGGGCAGGATGGGCTGCCATTTTGGCCAAGCGCTTGCAAAAGTTAAAGGATCAGCCACCCGGATGTGCCGACGCTCTTCCCGCAGGCGAAAGCGCGGAACTCGATATCCGGGAGCTCGTCAAGTCGTGGTTTCCCGAGATGTCGGCCGAGATTTTCACTCCAGAACGCATCGGCGATTTGATCCTCGGGCTCAAAACCTACCGCGCTGAACGCTTAGCAGCCGGAGAGACGAAGGTCGCGGATTGCGCTTCTGGAGCCATCAAGATGCTGCGATGCGAAGAAGCCCCGGGCGAGAATCGTTTCCTCATTTCGCTTTGCATCCATTCCATGCGTGGGGTTGCCGCACCAGAGCCTGGGAGCACCGTTTGATCGCAGTGCGT
>JAYVTN010000161.1:0-5640 GCA_043788785.1 Spartobacteria bacterium
CCTGCCACCTGTCCAACGTCTGTATCGCCAGCCGGGGCCACATCCGCCCCGGAGGCGGCGGGGGAACGGTCCCGTTTGAAGGAGCCACGCATTAAGGACTGGGCTTCCCCTCACCCTTCGCGGCGGTGTCCAAAAACCGGGCGGATCCGCGAATAGGAACCCCGGCTGACCCTCTGAGTTAGGGCCATGCACCCGCGGGAGATGCGCATGGTGCCGCGTCCGCGGGGCTTGAGGCTCTGCCGCAGAACCGGCTGCGTGTCGGGCCCTTAGGCTGCGACCCGTCGCGGCCCCCGTTTACAAGGCTACAGGCTGTGGCAGATTCCCGGTGTGCTGGCCAAGGTGTACTCCGCAGCCGTTTTCGGGGTGGAGGCTTTCGAGGTCGAAATCGAAGTGAACGCCTCCGGCAGCGGCGATAGCAAGATCATCATCGTGGGCTTGCCCGACACGGCTGTCAAAGAAAGCCGGGACCGCGTGATCACAGCGATCTCCAACAGCGCCTACGGGTGGCCCCACAGCCGGACGACCATCAATTTGGCGCCGGCCGATGTGAAGAAAGAAGGCCCCAGTTTTGATCTTCCGATTGCCCTGGGGATGATCGCCGTGCGCGAGGGCGTCAAGCTGGATGAGAGCGGGAGCTTTTGCTTTGTCGGGGAACTGGCCCTTACCGGCGCCGTGCGTCCGGTCAAAGGGGTGTTGCCGATTGCCTTGGAAGCCCGGCGTCGTGGCCGCACCCGGGTCGTGGTGCCAGCCGCCAACGCCCGCGAGGCGGCCATGGTCGAAGGCATTGAGGTCTATGGCGTGCACACCCTTGAGGAAGCGTACGAATTTTTCGTCGGCCGACATGCTCTGCAGCCGGTATGCGAGGATATCCAGGCCTTCTTCGCCCGCCAGCAAGAGTACGAGTGCGACTTCTCGGAGGTCCGCGGCCAGCATCATGTGCGGCGCGCCATCGAGGTGGCCGTCGCGGGCCAGCACAACGTCCTCTTGCTGGGGCCTCCCGGTTCGGGCAAATCGATGATTTCCAAGAGGGTGGCCACCATCATGCCCCCGTTGACCCTGGAGGAAGCCATCGAAGCGACCAAGATCCACAGTATTTCAGGCCTCTTGCTCAACGGGGAGAATGCGTTCGTGGCCACTCGGCCCTTCCGCTCGCCCCACCACACGATTTCGGACGCGGGTCTCCTGGGTGGGACGGCCAACCCCAGTCCAGGCGAAGTCAGTCTGGCCCATAATGGCGTGCTCTTCCTGGATGAACTCCCCGAGTTCCGCAGGAGCACCCTCGAAGTCCTCCGGCAACCTTTGGAAGACTCGCGCGTAACAGTTTCGCGCGCCGCAGGGTCGGTGACCTTCCCCGCGGACTTCCTCCTGGTGGCCGCCATGAATCCATGCGGGTGCGGCTATTACGGAGATCCCAAGCGCCAATGCCGCTGCACGGCCCTTCAGGTCGAACAGTACCGCAACCGGATCTCGGGCCCGTTATTGGACCGCATCGATATCCACCTCGAAGTGCCCGCCGTTCCGTACCGGGAAATCGCCGGAACCCAATCTGGGGAAACTTCCCAGGTCATCCGGGACCGGGTTATCGCCGTGCGTCAGATCCAAGCGGAGCGGTTCGGGCGGGGAGCCAAGGTGCGTTGTAACGCCCGGATGACCCCTAAAATGTTGCAGCGCTTCTGCCAGATCGACCCTGACGGGCAAATGATGCTGGAGATGGCAATGAACGAGCTCAATTTCAGTGCCCGTGCCTACGACCGGATCCTGAAGGTGGCTCGCACCATTGCCGACATGGAGGGCAGCCAGCGGATCGGAGCCGGGCACGTCTCCGAAGCCATCCAGTACCGCACGTTGGACCGCAAGCTCTGGGCGTGACGGGCCTCAAGCCCAGGGCCTTGGCTTCGACCACAAATCCGGAAGCGTGATTGTTTCCTACCAAAGGGACCAAAGGGACCAAAATGGGGCTGTGGCCCGTCCCGGCAGGGGTCCCTTAGGTCGTTTATGTCCCTTTGGTCGTTTTCCGATGCAGTGTCCTTTCCCCGGTAAGCCGGGGTTTCTAGCGGTGGTCGCGCGGGCGCTTGGCGAGGGCTTTAGCCGCCAGAAACTTGCGCACCAGCCAAAACCGGTGTTTGGGAACGGTGAGCAGGACGGCCCTCCATTTGTGTAGCAGGGTTTGCATCCGTTGATAAGCCGGTTGGAGCTGGAGCCATTGCTTGGCGCGGGTCAGGGTGCCAATGACAGCGACGTAAAACGTGTCGAACCAATGGAGCTTTCGCGCATTGGTGCGGACCAAATCAAAAACGTAGGCGGCTACCGCCGTGCCAGTGACTTTAGCCATGATCAAGGCGCAGATGCCGAGAACGGGGTGATGGTGAGCCATCCAGTAGAGGGCAGCGGCTTTAAAGGGGATCAGGACAACTCCCGGCAGTACCATCAGCAGCAGCGAAGGGATGGGGCTCAGGCGTTTGATCCTCGATTCCAGGGCTGCGACCAGAGGCAGACCGCTGAAGCGGTGAAGTTGGGCTTTGAGCGTGTCCCAGAGCCATTCTTCAGATACCAGAACGACCGCTAGGAAAAACACCAAGGGATGAAGCAGATAGGCGCTTACCCGCTTGTAGGGCTTGGGTTTCATGAGCAAAAGTCAGGACTCGGCCGATCCAGGCCACAGTACCCGCAATGAAACCGCTTACCACCGCGCCATGCTTGAAAAGGTCGGGGCGTCGAGCGGTCCCGGGGAGTGAGGAGGCTAGACCGCGCCGCCCGGCGGTTTAGGCCGGACGTGATCCTGAAGGTAGTCGCTGAGGCTTTTCGCGACGGTGACGAAATCCGACGGGATCATCAGCACGGTTGTGCTGTTGTTCTCCGCACCCACTTCCGAAATCATCTGCATGCGGCGCAGCTCGAGCGCGGCGGGATTGCCGGTCATTTGCTCGGCCGCGGCGGCGAGCTTTTGCGAAGCTTCGAACTCGGCTTCGGCCTTGATGATGCGCGCGCGCTTTTCTCGGATCGCCTGGGCCTGCATTGCCATGACTTCTTGCATGGCGACGGGCAGCTCCACGTCCTTCATTTCGAAGCGCTCGATCTCGACGCCCCATTTCGTGGTGGAAGATGAGATGCCGTCGCAGAGCAGCTTGTTGATCTTGTCGCGCTCGCGCAGGACTTCGTCGAGGTCGTGCTGGCCGATGATGTTGCGCAGGCTCGTAAGCGCGAGTTGATAGACGGCGCCCGCCGCGTTGTTGACCTCGATCACCGACTTGGCCGCGTCGACAATGCGATACCAGAGCACGGCGTTGACCTTGATGGTCACGCTGTCGCGCGTGATCGTCTCCTGCTGCTCGGCGGAGACGGTGGTGGTGCGGATGTCGATCGTCATTGAGCGCTCGATCCCCAGCGGGATGATGTAATAAAGGCCCGGCCCGCGGATGCCGACGTAGCGGCCGAGGCGGAAGATGACACCGCGTTGGTATTCCTGCGCGATGCGCAGACCTGAGAGGGCGATGACGGCGAGAGCGATCCAGTAAGGCATGGCGCGAAGTCTAACCCCGGCGGCTGAGCGGCAACACACAAATCCGCGGTCTTGCGGTGAGCTTCCCTGGATTCACCGAACAAATGCGGGGGGCCCCGCCACCCCGCGTGTCGGGGGGGGGATTCCAGGAGTTCTGCAGAGGGTCACATACCAAAAAATAAGGGAGCGTTAGGGCATGGCGATTCCCATCTGCCAGCCTTAGACCCTTTGCCCCGGCTTTTAGCGGGCTCCGCATTGCCCCCGATGCTCTGCCGGCTTTTGGCGGTCCCAGCGCCGGAGTCTCCGGCGGACTTCCAAAACCGTACGATAGGTTCGACAGCCACCCCTGTTTGGGCCGAGGCTGCGCAAATGCACGCCCTGCCGGTACCTGCAGATCTGCCCCTTGACCTTGCTGTGCGGGTCGGCTGCGAACTGGTGTACGAAACCAGTACCCCGACTCCGGCCCTGGTTGCTTTCAAGGCTTGCCAGGATTTCTTCCAGCGGATCCCGCAGGAACGCATTGAGTTCGAGCCCAAACTGGCTGCCACCGAGTTTCAGGACGACCACGATAACACGATCTACCGAATGATGCTCCAGCCGGGCATCAATACCCTGCGCTATGATGCGATCGTGAGGGTCTCCAGCGTGCCCGAAGACGCTGCATGGCTGGATGAACCCATCCTACCCAACCTCCTCTCGGCCCCGATCCTCCGATACACATTGCCCTCACGCTACTGCGATTCGGACAAGCTGCGCGATTTCGCCTGGCAACATTTCGGACATCTCCCCCACGGTTTGGGCAGGGTACGGGGCATTTGCGAGTGGCTTCATCGCAACCTGGAATACCGCACGTGCTCCGGGAGTCCCGAGATATCCGCCTACGAAGTTATTCAACGGGGTCACGGGGTGTGTCGGGACTTTGCGCATGCGGCCGTGGCGCTGTGCCGCACGTTCAACCTGCCTGCGCGATACGTCAGCGGGTATGTTCCCGATATCGGGTTCCAATCCGCAGGCACGCCGGAGGATTTCCACGCCTATTGTGAGGTCTACCTCGGTGGCCGGTGGCAGATCTTCGATGCCCGCTTCAACGTCCCCCGGACCGGGCGGGTCCGCATCTGTGCGGGATATGACGCGGTCAACTGCGCCTTCACCACGCTCTATGGGGCTGCATGGCTGAGGCACTTCGAGGTGTGGTCTTACCAGATTGACCCCGCCGTGGTGCGGGTTGGGGACCCGGTGGACTTGTCCCGAAGGCTCTGCGGCACACCGGAAATCCGGTTTCCTTGAAAGCGTCCACGCGCGGACGACGGCGCGGGACTGTGACGGGACGACGGCGGGAGAAGGCTCACAGCCCTGAATGGCGGCCGTCGCACAGGGGACCTTTGGCACTGTGTTTGCAGCCGCAGAAATAAACCGTGCCTTCTTTTTCGGCTTTGTAGGCGGTCGGGGCGAATCCCGTGCCTTTATGGGCGCCATCGCAGAAAGGCTGCGTCTTGCTCTGGCCGCAGGAACACCAGAAGTAGGTTTTGCCCGCTTCGACTTGGATGGGATAGGGCGCTTTTTGGGCGATAGTGGGTTGGCTCATGACCGGAGAGTAAGCGGGGTAAGCCGGGAGGGCGAGGTGCGTTTAAGGTCCCCGATAGCGCTCTCGCCATGCGGCACCAAATCTGCTCCTATGGAACCGTCATCCAACCCAGCCGTGTCCGGCTTCTACCCTCCCCACTTATGTTTCATCCTATAGAAATTCTCGAAACGCGTATCGCTCCGGCTATTTTCCTGGTTAGCCCAGCGGGGCTGACGGTGGTGGATGCCTCCAACGGCAGCGCGGCCATGGACACGGCCCTGGAAATCCAGGCGAAAACCCAAGTCAATAGTGATGTGGCTTTCGCTTTGGTGGCAGGCGATAAACTCGTTTATGACACCAATCACGACGGGGTGGCTGGGGGCGGGGAAATCGTCATGCTCAGTGTCACCAGTGGAGAAGCATTGGTGCTCATGACCGACCGCGACGGGGATCTCGTTTTCGACCCGAACGAGATCAGCGGGATAGCCGTCGGCAGCAATGTCAACGGGGACCGATTTGGAGGCATCATCAATACGGACATCACCGGGGATATCCTCACGGCTTATGTCTCGGGGGC
>JAYVTN010000162.1:0-4408 GCA_043788785.1 Spartobacteria bacterium
CGCCGGCTCCCGATTGACCCAGGCAAGCGATGACCCCAGCCAAATCGGCTTGGATCCGGGCCCGGGCCCGGGGGTTCTGCACCAACTCGAGCACCTCGCCGGCAATCGCCTGGGGATTGGCGCCGTCCTGCAAGAACTCCCGGACGATCTCTCGCTCGGCAAGGATGTTGGGCATCCCCAGATGGGAGACCTTTACCAAACGCTTGCCGATGATCCATGTGAGCCAAGCCACTTTGTAGAGGATGACCATGGGCATTCCGAAAAAAGCCGCCTCAAGGGTCGCCGTGCCGGAAGCAACCAGCCCACCCGCAGCCCGTTGCATGAGGCTATGGGAACGGCGCACGGTGATCGGACACCAGTCGGGTTTTAGCCCGTGTTCTTTGACCATCGCTCTCATCATCTCGGCCACATTTTCCGAGGCGGCTGCGGCTTCAAAGCGCAACGTGGGATTGACCCGGGCCATGAGGACCGCGCTCTCAAGCATCACCGGAAAGATCTTTCGTACCTCTTTGTTGCGGCTGCCCGGAAAGAGCCCCACCAAATCGTCACTGCGCTCTTCTGGAATGCGCTTGGCCGCCAAGGTGTCCAGCATCGGATGGCCCACAAACTCGGTCTTTAGCCCGGAGCGTTCGTACAGCGGTTTCTCGAAGGGAAAAATGCAGAGCATTAAGTCCAGGATGCGCGCCATCTCCGGAATGCGTCCGCGGTTCCAGGCCCAGACCTGGGGGCTAATATAGTAGATGAGCTTGAGGGCAGGGGACTTCGCGTGGAGCGCTTTGGCCATGCGCAGGTTGAAGCCAGGGTAATCAATAAAAACGACGGCTGCGGGTTGGGTCGCGAGGATGTTGGCTAAGATCCGGTCAAACTGGGCTTTGAAGTAGCCGTATTTCTTGAGCACATCCCAGAGTCCGACGACTGCTTCATCTGCCCAATCCAGGAAAGCGGGGTTCGCGAGGGCTTTCATCTCGGGACCGCCCGCCCCATGGAACTCGATTGCCGGAGATAGTTCCAGCAAGGCGCGCATGAGTTCAGCGCCCCGTGCGTCCCCGCTTGCTTCGCCTGCGACTAGAAAGAGTTTCATTGGGGTTTGCGCAGACCAAACCAGAGGTAGCCGTAATGGAAAAGGGCAAACAGTGGGCGATGGGCTCGTACCAAGACGCGACACCGTCTTTTGCGAATGCGTTGGGGTCGGCGGCAAAGCGGGTGAGGGCCACCGCATGGCGCGCGGCGATCGCTGGAAGCTCATTCTCAGCGATGCCCATGAAGAGTATCTCTTCGATCAGCAGCAGGACCCCTTTGAACTCACCAATCGCGTCGCAGATCTGGCGCTGGCTCCCGTGCTTGGCAAGCTTCGCGCGGAACTGGCCGCCTGGATGAAAGCCATCGGCGACCGAGCTTACCCCGCGCAGCCTTAGGCAAGTGTTTCCGCCCGCACGCTCGGGTGCCGCCAGCGCCCGCCACACCTGCGGGATCGTGCCGCCGAAAATATACGGCAATTTGGGACGCTATGTTTGCACTAGTGTTTGCTTGGGTTTGAGCTCTGCTATAGGCTCGTCAGCGAGATATACTGTGTAACAGATTGGGATTGAACGTGTGAAGAAGCATTCCCCGGGGGCCCGCTGTCACGGTGTTTGAGGCAGTGTGCAATCGGATACACAACCGCGTTCCTGCCAGAGCTCACCAACCCGCCTCCCTTTTCATCTCTATGCGATTCATTACCTCCCTTCCATTATTGCTCGTCGCGGGATTCTCTCTCGCCATCAGCCCCGGTCTTTTTTCCGCCACCCCGCGCTACATCGTGGACGATGAGGTCTTCACCAAATCCGCCACGGAAGCTGCCGCGAAATTGCAGAAAGAAGGCAAGCTGGTGAAACTGGAATCGCTTCTCGCTCAACCGGCGTCGAAGGAGGCGATCGAATTCGCCGCACCCGCCACCGGCCCGCTTTACCTTCCGTAATCAGGGCCGGGACTACCGCCTAACGGACGTTCAAGGCAACATCGTCAAAGACATGCTCGCTTGAAATCACATAGACGAAAATGACACGAACCCCATGAAGCTCCGAATCCTCCTGGCTCTCTTGATTGCACCGCTCACCGCCCTATGTGCGGGGGCGTCTGCGGAACGTCCCAACATCATTCTCGTGATGCCCGACGACCTCGGGTACGGCGACTATGCCTGCCTTGGCAATCCGATTACGCACACGCCGGCCGTCGATGCGTTCAAGGCGGAGAGCCTGCTATTCACGCAGTTCCACGTCAGCCCGACCTGCGCGCCCTGCCGTGCGGCATTGATGAGCGGACGCCATGAATTTAAGAATGGCGTGACGCACACCATATACGAACGCGAGCGCATGAGCCTCGATACCTTCACCGTCGCGCAGATGCTCAAGACCGTGGGCTATACCACAGGAATCTTTGGCAAGTGGCATCTCGGCGACGAGGCCGCCTATCAACCGGACAAGCGCGGCTTCGACGAGGTCTATATACACGGAGGCGGCGGAATCGGGCAGACGTATCCAGGGTCCTGCGGCGACGCGCCAGGGAACAGGAACATCAACCCCACGCTCATGCACAACGGCAAGTTCGAGAAGACTGAGGGCTACTGCACCGACCTCTTCTTCGCGCAGGCCATCCGTTGGATGGACTCCCAGCGCGCCGGGGACAAGCCGTTCTTCGCCTACATCCCGCTCAATTCCTCGCACGGCCCCCACGTGGTGCCCGCTCAATATTACCAACAGTATGTCGGCAAGCCTGGTGTCAGCGAGGAAATGGCCAAGTTCTATGGAATGAACGAGAATGTTGATACCAACTTCGGCGTCCTTCTGAAGAAGCTCAAAGACTGGGGGATCGAACGCAATACCGTTGTCATGTATCTGGGCACCGACAACGGCGGCACGGCAGGCGTGGAACTCTTTAACGCCGGGATGCGTGGCGGCAAAGCTTCGGCGTGGGAAGGCGGTACCCGTTCGCCCTTTTTCATCCGCTGGCCCGGCGTTACCAAAGGCGGCACGGAATGTTCGGCGCTCACGTCCAACATCGACATCTTCCCGACGCTCGCCGAGATTACCTCTGCAAGACTGTCGGATGCGGTGAAGAAGCAAGTGGAAGGCCGCAGCCTGGTGTCTCTGCTGAAGAATCCGCAGGCTCAGCCAGCAGAAAGAAACATCTTCACGCACGTGGGCCGGTGGGGCGTGGGCAAGCCGCCGGAGAAATTGGGCAAATGCTCCGTCCGCAACTCCCAATACGCCCTGGTGCATGAAAATAACGCATGGGAGCTTTATGATCTGCGGGCGGATCCCGGTCAGAAGCAGGATGTCTCGGCGGCACACACTAAGATCGTCCAAAACCTGACGGCAAGTTACGACCAGTGGTGGGAGGAAGTTTTGCCCTTGCTCGTCAACGAAAACGCCTACCAGACCGCGCCGAAGGTCAATCCTTACAGGGAGCTTTATCGCCAGCAGTTCGGCGAATCCGAGACGGCGCGCTGAAGCACGGGCTTACGCGCCAGCGGCGCAACACCATCCCAGCTTGGGGCAACGGCCCAGGTCGCGAGACAAAGCGCTCCGCAGATGACGCACATCAACGCAGATGACGAGGAATGATTCCCGGCGATCTGGGCGTGTTTGCTGCGCGGCCCTGCGGAGTTTTTTCGTCTTTGCGTCTTGGCGGGAGCCTTCCGTTTAGGATTCGAACGGAGTTTTGTCTCACGCAAAGATGCAAAGACGCCAAGATTTCCTCTGGCAGGCCAATTTACCACCCGAGGCATCCACCACCAATTTGCCGATCTCATTCCCAATCATCTTTGCGTCTTGGCGTCTTGGCGTGAATCAAGACTCAGAACGTTGCTTCCATGTCCCGTCTCCAGAATACCAATCGGGCCAGAACATCGCGCTGCGTGTTCGATCTACGAACGCCCCGCTAGTGCTGTCGCAGCCCGCCATCGAACATGGTCATGTGGAAATCTTTGCACGTGCGTCTTGGCGTGAGCCTTCCGTTCAGGATTCGAACCGAGTTTTGGTCTCACGCAAAGACGCAAAGACGCCAAGATTTCCTCTGGCAGGCCATTTACCACCCGAGGGATCCACCACCAATTTGCCGATCTCATTCTCAGTCATCTTTGCGTCTTGGCGTCTTGGCGTGAATCAAGACTCAGCCTTCATACTTGCTTGCGCCGCCGTCCTCAAAATGCGAAGCCGAAGGTGAAATGGAATGCGCCGAAGTCTTCGCCCGGCTTCCGGTTGGGGTTGACGCCGTAATCGATGCGCAATGGCCCGATGGGTAGCTTGTAGCGAAGGCCCACTCCTAGGGCATACCGCATGTCTGAGGAGGCGATGTCTCCCAAATCGGCAACCACATTGCCCGCATCGGCAAATAACGCACCGTGGAAGTTGCCGTGGATCGGGAACTC
>JAYVTN010000163.1:0-4706 GCA_043788785.1 Spartobacteria bacterium
TGTGTGGGCGAGGCTTTTCCCCGTACGGGATCCCAAGAATTTTGAGGAATGGGTAAGCAACAAATTCGGGCATCGGCTCTTTAATATCTTCTTCAAAACATACACAGAGAAGGTGTGGGGGATGAGTTGCAAGGAGATCTCTGCGGATTGGGCGGCCCAGCGGATCAAGGGTTTGTCGCTTACGACGGCTGTGCTGGCTGCGGTTTTTCCAAAGCGGAAGGCTCGTTCGGGGCAGAAAGTGGTCAAGACGCTGATTGACTCCTTCCGATATCCGCGGCGCGGGCCGGGGATGATGTGGGAGGTGTGTGCCGAGAAAGTGCAGGCGATGGGAGGGAGCGTGTTGATGGGCCGCCTCGTGACGCAGTGTTCCTATGATGAAGCTAGCAAGCGCTGGACCGTGACCACGCAGGATAGTGAAGGGCTTGAGCATACGCTAGAAGCCGAGCACGTGATCTCGACGACGGCCGTCCGGGATCTCTCGGGGATCCTCAAGCCCAGCCTGTCGGAGGCGCCATCCTACGCTGCCAGCCAGCTCAGGTACCGGGATTTTATCACCGTGGTCCTCATCGTGAAGGAGCGCTGGAAATTTGATGACAATTGGATCTATATCCACGACCCCTCCGTCCAAGTCGGACGCGTACAGAATTTCAAGTCCTGGTCGCCCGAGATGGTTCCTGATCCGGCGACGACCTGCTACGGGCTGGAGTACTTCTGTTTCGAGCACACGGGTTTATGGACCCTCAGTGATGAGCAACTCCAAGAGCTGGGCCGGCAGGAGATCGTCCAGTTGGGCTTGGCCAACCAGGAAGACATCCTCGATGCCCATGTCGTTCGCCAGCGTAAGGCTTATCCGGTCTACGATGACGCGTATGCCGACCATCTTGTGGTTATCCGCAAAGAGCTCGAGGCCCGCTTTCCGACGTTGCATTTGGTGGGCCGCAACGGGATGCACAAATACAATAACCAGGATCACTCGATGATGACAGCGATGCTTTGTGTCCAGAACATCCTGGCCGGAGAGCGTGTGTACGATCTGTGGGCGGTGAACGAAGACGCGGAGTACCACGAATCAGGCGAACGCGACGCGAGTGTCTCAGGGTTGCGGGACGTGCCCAAGCGAGCCGTGCCTGCCTGTGTGGACGCCTGAGGGTGCGCATGGATGCTGATTGCAATGCCGCACGGCCTGCGGCGTTTCGGGCCCCTCTGCTAGTGTTCCTGGTGATCAGCCTGCTGGTGTTCGCCTTCGTGCTTGAGTTGGGAATGACGCGCGGGCTCAGCCACGATGAGCATCAGCATGTGGCGGCCGGCGCGCTCATTGCCAGGGACGGGCTGCAACCCTATCGGGATTTCCCCCACTTCCACACTCCCTACCTACCCTACACTTATGCCCTCATTTTCCGGGCCAGCGATTATCTCCTAAACTCTGCGCGCTTGCTCTCGGTATTCTGCGCGACAGCGATTCTCGGGCTTCTTGGCAGCGTCGGCTATGGTTTATTCCGGAGCCGGGGTCGCGTAATTGCCGGGAGTGTGTGCGCCGGGACCGTGCTGCTTGCGATGACGACCGCCTTGTTTTCGGGAACCTCCGGCCGTGCGTGGAACCATGAGCCCTCGCTGTTGTTGGCGTTGCTCGCATTCCTAGCCCATGTGAAGGGGCTCAGATCCGGGGGCGCCGCATGGCTGGCCAGCAGTGGGGTGCTCTTGGGGCTCGCGATCGGCACGCGGATTACGTACGCGCCGCTCCTCGCCCCATTCGGTTTGGCGCTGCTGCTGGGTCCGTCCACGTGTGGATTCCAGTGGAGGCGCGTTCTTGCCTTTTCAGGGGGTGTGCTAGTGGGGTTGGCCGGGTTGATTTTCGCCTTCGCCATGGTTCCGGAGCAGGCGTTCTTTGATAATTTCGGGTTTGCCAAAACCAACATTGCGTACCGGTTCAGCACCGGCACCCCGAGGACCATGACGGCGCTCAAGAAGCTGCGTTTTGTTTTTAAGGAGATCGTCCGTCGGGACCCGGCGCTTTTCGTGGCGGGCTTACTGCCCCTCCTCATAGCGTGCGCGGTCAATCGGGGAAGCGGCCTGCGGCTTCGGTTGGAGTTGCGGTTCCTGCTGTGGGTGTTGCCATTTTTGCTTTTCGGCTCCTTCGCTCCGTCGCCGCTGTTTAACCAGTACTTCTATCCCCTGGTCCCGTTTCTCCTGCTTGCCGGGCTATATGCGTGCGCATCGATTCCGGCCGACAATCCGTGGTTGAGGCGCACGATGTTGATCGGGTCAATGGCGATCTTGCTCTCAGTCTGGATGGGAGCGCATGCCTACAAGGACTTCCGCGATGCATTTAGGACCAGCTATTGGAAGGGGACCCGGATCCATCTCCGTGCGGAAGAGATTCGCTCCCACGTGTCCAACGGACGGATCCTGACTTTTGCCCCGATCTATCCGCTGGAGGCTGGGCTTTCGATTTATCCTTCCTTTTCAACAGGTCCGATCGCCTATCGTATTTCGCCGTATTTGGACGCTGCAAAAGCGGGGCGTTTGGGGATCACCAGTCCGGGGACACTCGGGAGTGCGTTGGAGGCGGCACAACCGACTGGCGTGCTGCTTGGCTTCGAAACGGGCGAGCGGGACTTCCTGAAATACGCCCGCGAGCACGGCTATCGGGCTGTGGTATTGGGGGATGGAAACGAGCTTTGGCTGAAGTGACCTCTCTCCTGCGGGCCTCTGCGAGGCTTAGCTGTTTAAGAAGGTAACATCCTTCTACCGAGGACGAGGATGATCGCGACCGAGGGTCGTCAGCGGAGGGGCCTTGTTAGCAGGGCATACGAATGGGCGGCACGTTCCAAGAGGTCGCGCACTTCCTCGTCAGTGGTTTGGCGGAAATCCCCGTAAGACTGGTTCACGGCAAAGAAGGGCGCAGGAGTGATGAGCGAAAAAAACGCATCCACGCCGGTCCGCATTTGGGCGGCAGTGGATGGGGCGCAGGTGGGTACAGCCACGACCACACGTTGGGGGGCCTGAAGCTTTGCCGAACCAATGGCCGCCTGCATGGTAGAACCCGTAGCAATACCATCATCGACGAGGATCACGGTCTTGCCTGCGAGCGTCCCTCGGGGGCGTCCGCCACGGTACAAATGTTCGCGCCGCTCGAGTTCCCGCTCTTGGAGGCGAGTGGCCCGCTCGATCTCTTGCCATGAAATGCTATTGGCGAGCACTACCGCAGAGTTCAGTACACGCAGGCCGCCGGAGGCGATGGCGCCCATGGCCAACTCCGGTTGGCCCGGGGTGCCGAGTTTCCGCACGAGGAATACATCCAGCGGGGCCTCCAGAGCTTGTGCCACCTCGAATGCCACGGGCACACCGCCCCTGGGTAAGCCCAAAACCAGTAGCTCGGGTTGCTTGGCATAAGCGGCCAGCGCGTCTGCCAGGCGCTGACCCGCTTCTCTACGATCCCGGAATTGGACGGCGCTCATAAATCAGGAAGATGGGTTGGGATTATTTGCTGGGCCGGGCTCCGTCGCGGCTAGGGATGCAGGGATATGGATCTGGACAGTGGTGCCTTCTTGAGTGCGGCAATGGAGGGTTCCGCCGAGCTGACGGACCAGATCGCGGACAACCGAAAGTCCAAAAGACGTGGTCTGTCGCCAGTCGATGTCAGCCGGCCATCCGATGTACAGAGTTGGGCCAGATAGGTGAGGGAATGCGCCAGACGCCTCCAAGCTTGACGAGAGTGCCGCTTGACTTGCCCGAGGGGTTTCGAGCTCTTGTCCCTTAACCGCACCGGTTAATCTCCATGGCCACGAGGCAAATGTCATCATGGAAGCGGCGGCCCGCGGCGAAGTCTTCCACTTCCTCAATCAACTCACCAAAAAGTTGGTGCACCGGTAATTGGACGCGTTTTTGAACGGCTTGGACCAGGCGCTGCTCGCTGAACTGTTGGTCCTCGGGCCCTTCGATGTCGAAAATTCCATCGGTGAACATGAGTATGGAGTCCCCCGCAGTCATGGGCTGTTGATGGGTCTCGTAAACAGCGTCCTTAAAGAGGCCTAGAGCGGGATTGGAAAGCCCGCCGTGGTGAATGGGGAGGGCTTGGGAACGTGCCCGGGAAAGGTAGAGCGGAGAAGGATGGGCAGCGTTGGCATACCGGATCTGGCCACGGGCCAGGTCGGCCAGCAAATAGACCGCCGTGGCGAAGACCACGCCTTCGGTTTGCTCAAACATCCTGGCTAACACCGCATTGATCCGGCTCAGGAGTTGACCCGCATTGGCCGCGTCGGGACTCGAGCCGTATTCCTCTACCAGGGCGCGGATCATGCCGGTGACTAAAGCGGCCGATACATTGTGCCCCATGACGTCGCAAATGAAGACGCCCACAGCAGTTTCAGAAACCTGGATGGTGCTGAAGAAATCTCCGCTGATCGGTCCGCTGGGCGTAAAGAGGCTTTCAAAACTCACGGCGCTCTGGTTGGGGGTCGCCCCCATGGGCACGCTGGGGAAATGGGTAGGCAGCATGGAGAGCTGCATTTGGTGGGCCAGACGCAGTTGATCGGCGAGTTCCTCGTTCTTGAGCCTCAGTTCCCGGGCCATGGCGCTGAGGTCCTCATAGGCTTTCAGCAATTGCAGGTCGGATTTGCACTTGTGAAGGGCGATCTCCAGCGTCGCCCGCAGCTCGTGTTCGGAAAAGGGTTTGATCAGGTATCCATAAGGTTCGCTTGCTTTGG
>JAYVTN010000164.1:0-1864 GCA_043788785.1 Spartobacteria bacterium
ACCATCAACGCTGGCCCAACAGCTACTTCAGCCGACTGGGGCTCTTCTTCCTGAAGGAAGCCCACAGTATGGAAAGCGCCAGTCTCCGTTACGGAGCAAGCCACTAACTGGAGAGCCGGATGCGGGAAATCCGCCCGTCCGGTTCGGAGGGGGGGGTGGAGCAAATCAATGCTCCATCCCTACCTCTATCGGGGGTCGGGCCGCTCGCTCGCGGCGCGCTCCAACGGGCAGCTTGCCCACCGGGCTTCCTGCGACTACCTTCGCCCCCCTTTTCAACCCTGACGACCTTGACCATGAGCCAGCCCCAAACCGCTATCACCCCGCGCCGCGACGTCGATTTCCCCGAGTGGTACCAACAAGTGGTCCGGGCCGCTGATCTGGCCGAAAACAGCGATGTGCGCGGGTGCATGGTCATTAAACCCTGGGGTTATGGCATTTGGGAAAACATGCAGCGCATCCTCGATGGCATGTTCAAGGAGACAGGCCACAAGAACGCCTATTTCCCGCTGTTCATTCCCCTTAGCTACTTAGCCAAGGAAGCCGAACACGTGGAGGGCTTCGCCAAAGAATGCGCCGTGGTCACCCATCACCGCTTGGAATCGGATGGACGGGGCGGGTTGCGTCCGGCTCCTTCGGCTGAGCTCGCCGAACCCTTGGTGGTGCGTCCCACCAGTGAGACCATCATCGGGGCCACTTATGCAAAATGGGTCCAGTCCTACCGCGACCTGCCCATCCTTATCAACCAGTGGGCCAATGTGGTGCGCTGGGAAATGCGGCCACGCCTGTTCCTGCGGACCGCAGAGTTTCTTTGGCAGGAGGGCCACACGGCCCATGAGACCGAGCTCGAAGCCCGCCAGGAAACCCAGCAAATGCTCGAAGTCTATGAGCGCTTTGCCCGCGAATATCTGGCATTGCCGGTTTATACTGGCGAAAAGAGCGAGGGGGAACGTTTTCCCGGTGCCGTGCAGACCCTTTGTATTGAAGCGATGGTACAGGACCGGAAGGCGGTCCAAGCAGGCACGTCCCATTTCCTGGGGCAGAACTTTGCGAAAGCCAGCGGGATCCAGTTCGTGTCGCGCAACAATACCCAGGAGTATGCGTGGACCACCAGTTGGGGAGTCAGCACCCGGCTAATTGGCACCATCATCATGGCGCATTCCGACGATGACGGATTGATCCTGCCGCCGCGGGTCGCTCCGTCGCATATCGTGATCTTGCCGGTCACGCCCAAGCCGGAGACCCGGGAGGCAGTGTTGGCTGCTACCGAGGCGTTGGCGGCCCAACTGCGGACCCAGAGCTTTGCAGGCGAACCCATCCGGGTGGAAATCGATAAGCGGGACATCGGCGGCGGAACCAAAAGCTGGGAATGGATTAAAAAAGGCGTGCCGATCCGTGTGGAAATCGGACCCAGGGATCTGGAAAAGGGCAGCGTAGCCGTTGGACGCCGGGATCGTGGGCCCAAAGACAAGGAGTTTGTGGCCACCGCGGACTTCGTGGCCTCAGCCAGCGGGATCCTGCAATCCATCCAAGACTTGTTGTTGGAGCGGGCCACGACCTTGCGCGATACACATACCGTCCGGATCGATTCCAAGGAGGCCTTCTACGCCTTCTTCACCCCTGAAAATGCGGATCGTCCAGAGATCCACGGCGGTTTTGCCCTGGCGCACTGGAACGGGTCCAAGGAGGTCGAAGACCAGATCCGGGCGGACCTGAAGGTGACTATCCGGTGTATTCCTGACCGAGGGGACAGGGAGCCGGGAACCTGCATCTTCTCCGGAGAGCCCAGCGCCCGCCGGGTGATTTTCGGGAAGTCGTACTAGGGAAGCCTAGGGCTCCGATGTGGCATGGGCTTCCAGCCCATGGA
>JAYVTN010000165.1:0-7133 GCA_043788785.1 Spartobacteria bacterium
GGACCTGTCGGACCTGTCGGACCTGTCGGACCTGTCGGACCTGTCGGCTTTTAGGTTCGAGCCCTGCTACCGATTAGCTCGTAGGTAAAGCATGTGAACTTCACGCGGAGAACCTTCTTGCGGATCGGCGGGGGCGGACTGGGCACCGGGATAGCCGGCTTGGGGTACAGCACGCTCATTGAGCCCGCGCGAATCTCGCTGGAACGGATCGACATCCCATTGCCGCGCCTGCCTGCGGCTCTCGAAGGATTGCGACTGGTGGTTCTCAGCGATTTCCACCTTCATCCATTTACCACGCTGGCCCACATCCAGAAGGCGATCGATCTTGCCAACAGCCTGCGTCCGGATGTGCTGGTGCTCTTGGGCGACTATGTCGATTCGGACGTGGAAGCGATCTACGAGTTGGCGCCTGCGCTGGCTGGAGCCAATGCCGAGACCACACCGAAGCCGAGGCAAACCGGCTTCTGGAGGTCGGGATAAGGGCCAGGGAGTTTACAGCCGGTCAGCTTGAGTCAACGCCTGGGAGCGATTTGTGAAAAATCGTGCTCGCGGAAATGATCCACGGCCGAACCACGGTGCCACTGGCGTGGATTGCCGGTGCATTGCATATGCACAGCACCACCAATATGGTAGAAAGGCTCCCTTATGAAACCCTCGCTCACCGTGGCCACGACCCGCAATGCCAAGGGGGGCGTGCTCAGCTTGCACCAACATGACGGGGAATACCTTCTCAAATTCAACGGATGCCTGCTCGCGAGCAGCGCTGCCGCCGCCTCCGAGTCGTTGCTTGCAGAATTGGCGTGCAGCGGTATCCGGGGCAATCCCGTCTCCAAGGTCCTGGTCTGCGGGCTGGGCCTCGGGTTCCCTTTGAAGCGGGTGCTTGAGCTGGTGGGGGTCAATGCCAGGGTTCATGTGGCAGAGCCCGTCCAAGAGATCGTTGATTGGAACCGGGACTTGCTTGAGGGCTTGAACGGTCGACTCCTGCGCGACCGGCGTGTCGAGGTTTTCGTCGAGGACGTCTTCAATCTGGTGGAGCGTGCGCGGGACGCCAAGTACGACGCGGTGCTGCTGGCCGTCGATAGCGGACCGCTGGCTCTCGGCTCTGGCGGACGCCCGCGTTTGCACGAGCCCGGCAGGCTGGCTATGATCCGGCGCGCCCTCAAGCCCACGGGTCGTGTGGCGTTCTGGTCGGCTGACGAGGATCCGGAGTTCTTTGAGCGCCTCGGCAAGTCAGGCTTCCGGGTGGAAGCGGTCGGCGCACGATCGCATGCGGCCGCCAAGCGCATTACCCACCGGATCTATGTGGCCGAGCCCATCCCGCTGGAACCGGCCCCCGCGGCGCGCCTTCCCAGGCGACGATAGGGATGTCCAATGACAGAGGAGGATGGGGCAGCGGCTCCCTGACTTTCGCCAAAAGGGACTAAAGGACCAAAGGGACATAAAGGACCAAAGGGACTTTAAGCGGCTCGGTGGGGCGGGCATTGGTTACGGCACTTGGCAGACGGCGCGTTCTACGCACCGTTTCCGCTTTTAGCTTTTAGCTTTCCGCAGTTTCTTCATCCAATCGGTGTCGGGCACCGCGTATGGGCGAAAGGTCTCCAAGGAGCCGTCGTGCTCATTATAAAAGAGGGCACGATGCAGACCCAGGTTGCTGGCCTTGGGAGAGTCGATCAGGCTGGCCGAATCGTTGGCGCTCATTTGGAAAACCACCCGCATCTCAAATTCGCTCAGCACCTTGCGGTTCATGAACCGGTTGACGTTATTAAAGGTGTCCACAGCCACAATGAGATGGATCCCATGAGTGCTGCCTTCGCTGATGAGTTCAGAAAACTGGACGCTCGGATTAGCGGGAGAATCGGAGCCGCCCAAGGAAAAGGAGAAGTCATCCTCCTGACGCAGCTTCTTGAAGCGCTGGAGGCCGTTGATGAGAACAAAGACGGGACCTGTGTTGCTGGCCGGTTGGCCGGTGGTACGCGCCTTGAGTTCATCGGCGAGGCTTGTGAGGGCTTCATTCACGTCCTGCCCGCGAACCATTGTGACCGGATGCGTAATGGGCGCCATGATCTGGTCGAGGAAGAGCGAGTCGGGAGATCCCGGGGCGCTCGCATCAAAAAGGACGAACCGTGCAGTCCCGCTTGGATACTGGGCAGCCAGGGAGAGCAATGAAATGCCGAGCATGGTGAGAGCAGCCTCGTCGCGCTGTCCCACGATCAGGAGATGATTGCCGCTCTGGCGTTGGAAGGAAGCCTCCGTAGGGCCTTTGATAGAATTGGGCGCGCCCAACCATGCGCGCGCAGCCACGGAAGCCACGGTTGGGGTCGTCGCCAAGGCCCGCCGTAACGGGTCATTGTCGCGGATGTCGGCGGGCGCGTTCCCTTCAAAAACAATGGGAGTCGAGTAGCGGGCTGGATCGCGTTGAGCCAAAGCATTTACGCGATCCAACCAAAGATCCCGTTCGTCGTCGGGCAGCCAAACCACTTGGAAAGGGCTATTGCCTTCGATCGCACCTGCGGCATCGTTATAGATCCCTTCGCCGGGGCGCGACAACAGCCGCGGGGCCGGGTTGCTGTCATCCATGATCAGATATGCGTCGGCTTCATTACACTGGAGAGCGACCCGGATCACCATCTGGCCAAGGGTGGCACGAGCCAGGGAGTAAGCGCCTCCCAAGGTTTGCGAGCCGAGGATCACATGAATTCCGAAGGCGCGTCCTTGGCGCACGATCCGGTCAAAGAGCAAGGAAGCAGTTTGGGCCACCGAATCGTCTTCGACGAAGAACTCCTGGAATTCGTCAATGAGCAGAAGCGATCTGGGGACGGGTTCCGTGCCGCCGGCGCGCTTGTAACCGGCGATATCCTGGACGCCGAGTTTGCGGAACATATCTCCGCGCCGTTTGAGTTCATCGTCCACGCGTTGGAGTACACTGAGGGCAAACTCGCGGTCGCTTTCGATTGCCACCACCCGGGCATGGGGAAGGCGCTTTGAGGCATAGCACTTGAATTCGACGCCTTTCTTGAAATCGATGAGGTAGAATTCCACCTGCTCGGGGCTGCATGCCAACGCGAGGTTGGTGATGATGACATGGAAGAGCGTGGATTTGCCCGAACCAGTCTTTCCTGCGAATAATGCGTGTTGGCGAGTGCCTTTGCCGATTGCCAAGTATTGCAGCTTGGTGGCACCGGTGCGTCCGATGGGGACCCGGAGTTCCTGGGTGGTGTCGTTGCTCCAGAAATCCGCGGGCAGCGGGGCGATCTGGCTGAATGGCACCTCCACGCGATTGGAATCGATGCTGCTCTTGCCGATCTTGTGGACAAGGCTCGCGGCCACCTCCGGTCCGGGGCCTCGTTCGAATTCCACGGCCACGCCGTCGCGCTCGCCTGGTTGGCCCACGAGCACAAACCCACGGGAACTGTCGCGACGCACGCAGAGACTTGTTTTGCGGAGCTCATCGGGCACAAAGCCGTCGGGCAACGGATGACGTTGGTCCCAATGGATCAACGTGAAAATCCCGCAACGCGGGCCGCTCAAGGCAATGCTCTGAAGCCGCTTAGCCGCGATCTCGCTGAAATTGGCGGGAAAGTCGGACACCACTAGGAACTGATATTTCTCGGCCACGCTGCCGGCCTGGGCATTGTACTCGGTGATCGTGGCGTACTCGTTTCGCAAGTACATCTGAATGACCTTCTCGATATGATCGCTCAGCTCGGCAAGCCGCTGCTCGATTTGGTCGCGTTGCGTCCAGATCCGCCGGTTGATCAGGCTTTCCTCGTAATCGGAGAAATGCATGAGGCCCGCGAAATTTTGACCCAGGCCCACCGGGTCGATAATCGTGAGGCTCAGTTTGCCGGGAGGCGTTGTGGCGAAAAGCCGGAGCACTATATTGTTGAGAGCATCGGTGATGGTCTCGCCTCCGGCCTCAGAGGATTCAAACAGGAGAGAGCCTTGCTGGGGAAAGACGAGGGAAAGCGGGATCGAGACTCGCGCGGCGCCGGGAAGCGCAAGGCGTTGATCCTTTGGGATTCCACCGGGACGGCTCTCCAGATCCGCTACGAGCTGGGCAAAGCGTGTGGCGGCGGGGAAGACAGTGGGAGGAGTCCAGGCCTCGACCAGCGAAGCGCTCCATGGGGGGAACTGCGGGGCCAGTCTGGAGTGCATGGCGCTGACCGCTTCGAAAATTGGGTCAACCTGCTTATGCCAATCGCTCGTAATGGCTGCCCATCGGGTCTCCTCCGAGGCGGTCCACTCCGTGAGGCCACTGTGGTAAGTCTCGGTCATCCGGGCTCTGCGCTCGTCGATCTCCGCCGTAAATTGGGCCAGCCATACGCTACGCTCCTCCTGGACCCGGCGCAGCTTGGGGACTACCATCTCCGCATTCCGGGTTAACAGGCGTTGGAGTTGGCTGTCCAATTTCCCGCGCTCGAGGTTTTCGAAATCCGTTTCGACATGATCGGCCCGATCCCATTGGCGCCGGATCTCGGCATTGGTGGCTTCCCATTCCTCCAAGAGGCGCTGACGTTCCTTGTCGCGTCTAGCTTCTGCGGCGATCTCGCCCGGAACCGGGAGCCGATTGGCTTCCGCGAGCGTAACCGCAATCTTCTGGGCCAAGGGCGCGGCAGAGCGCTTTCCAATTTGATGGAGGAAACAGACCGCGCCCGTTGCCAGTACCGTCCCGCCCGCTCCCAGCACGTAGGCATTCGGGCCCAGCACAAAGGTCAACCCGAGCCCGCCGATGCCTACCATCATCATGCAGATCGGAAGCGGCAGGGAACTGAAAAGCCGAGGCAGGGCCAAGCGCCGGAAATCCTCCAATTGTTCGGAGGCGGTCAAGACCCGGGCAGAAAGCTGTTGGAGGAGCTCGTGTTCATCCTGGCTCTCGGGAACCGTTTCGGAGGTCTGCCCGAGCCCGCCCAGGAAGCTTGAGTAGCCGCTAAAGGCTTCTTGGGCGCGGATCCCGAGACCTTGGAGGAGAGTGAATTGCTCTGAAAGTTGGGAATGGAACAGGGCAAAAGCTGTTGCAGCGGCTTGCTTTCCGTCGGTGAGGGTGCGTTCGGAACGGAACTGGCGCATCTGGAGATCGCCGAGCCAGCGCTCTTTAGCGCGGTTTGCCAAGCGGGGGAGCTGCCGGATGCACGCCGAATAGAGCCGTTGGATCCGGGCGCGACGCCGTTCGTGGAAGGCGCTTATCGTTTCCTGCTCGGCTGCGAAAGTCTGTTCAGCTTCTGCCGTCTGGGACTCCGACCAGGAATCGATCCGGGAGGCCGAATCCCGATGTTTGCGTTCGATGGCATTGCGAAGGGTCGCGAGATCCCGGCGCAGCTCCTCTTCGAGGCGGGCAAATTCGGAAACCATCCGGGTAAGACGGGCAAGGAGCTCCACGCTATGGGAGGCCCGCAAATCGGAGTGATCACTCACAGTCTTTCCTGACCTTTCCAAGAAGGCCGTCGAGTTCCTCGATCACAGCGATGGAGCGGGCGACGTGCTGGGGAAGGGCTTCCAGGTATTCGCGCTCGAACTGACGGCTTTTAACGTCGTTCCAGGATCCCCGGGCTTGCTGCCATTCCAAGGAAAGTTCTTTGACGGCTTGCGCCAGGATTGCGGCGCTGGTGCGGGTACTCATGGGCAGCTGGTGAGGGGAGCATACTCACTGGGGTTGCTCGCGCCACGCTCTTTCATAGGGGTTCTCCGAGGGGCGCCGGTGCATTGGCGGAAGGCTCTTGGGAAGGCACGCGCACCTCAGTGTAGCCCTCCAGGATGTTCTGGGTCTGCACCAGGTACGCCAGCGCCTTGGGCAGGTCGTAATCCAAATATTGGCGGAGCCCTTCGATTCTTTTGAGCATCGGCATCACCACGTGATCGAAGTCCCGGCTCCAGATCTTGACCACGCGCAATTTCTCTTCCGCTTCGGCCAGATGCCTTTTGGCTTTGAGCACGGCCATCTCCTGGGCCACAGTGCTATCGCGCAAGCCTGAGAGCCGGGCGCTCATATATTCCCCCTGCGCTTGATCCAGAAGCTTGCGCCAGCGGCGTAACTGGCCTTCCCAGTGGGGGCGCCGATCATTTTGGAGCCAATCGCGGGTGCGCCGGACTTCATCCTGGACCTCGTCCACCGACCGATGGGCATCGGTGAGGAAGATGATCAGGCCGGCGCGGAATGTGCCTAGCGCCTCAATGGAAGTGACTTTGACCTGGTTGGCCATACGCCTAACGCTGATCCAAGTATTCCTCGATCCGCTGTGCTTTGCGGAGCAAGAACGGCGTTTGCTTCTCGGAAACCTCCACGAATTTCTTGAGCACTTTCATCGTCATGATGAATTCTTCGGCAAACTTCTCGTGCTCCTGGTCCTGCCAAGTGCCTCCCAGCGCTGAAAACCGGGCCTGTAAGGAAGAGGCTTTGAGTTGCACCTCGTCGTTGAAGCGCTTGAGCTCCTTCGCAAAGCGGCGCACCTCTTCGGGATCCATGATCGCTTGAGCCATAAGTCTCCGGTATTTTTAAGGGGGCGCACCCGCAGTGGGCGCATGGGACAACCTGTATCGGGACTCCTTGCCCAGTTCAATGAGACGATTGGTTTACCCGCTCTTTTGGGAAGCCAATCCGGATGGGGAACGGTCAAATCTCCTCCTCCTCCACCTAAATAACCACGTTTGGAACTGGTTGAAGGGGGTTGTTGGCCCTTCCTTCACAAAGTGGATGGTATCCCCGCTGAGCAAGTATGAAGGTTGAAGTATGACGTATGAAGGTGCGTGCCGCTGCGAACCCGAAGATCAGCCGTGGTGCGCTTGGTGTCCCCGGTGGAGCCATCTGCTCAGACCGTCTCCCGAGTGCACGCCGTAACCCGGAGGGTTGAAGGAAATTTGCCCCGGGTTCTTAGCCTATACGGGGGATTGGCGCGGTTTCTCGAGACCGCCCCGGAGGGCGGGGGAAGTCCAGTCATCAAGCGTGGCTTCTTCAAACAACGCCCGCCACGTCCGGGGCGGATTCCTCTAACTCCCACTAATTGGGGCGCTCTTTCAGGGCTTCGCTCCCTGTGGGCTCCAATCCCAGGGCGTTGCCCCATAAGCGCTAACCCCCCGGGACTGAGATTAGGCCGCCCTGGCAGGGCTTCGCCGTCGGTGAATGCGCAACCCAGGGCGTT
>JAYVTN010000166.1:0-7279 GCA_043788785.1 Spartobacteria bacterium
GTCCGACCTGTCCGACCTGTCCGAACGTTACCGACCCGCTAGCCTACCAGTTACTCCAACCGGGGGTGAAGTAGGGCGAAGAGTACCCGGAATAATACCCCGGGTAGGCGTATGCTCCGTACCCGCCGCCGTTGCCGACTCCCAGGGAGACCACTAACGGCGAGCGGTGATACCCGCCGTAGTACCCGTAGGAGGGCTCGTAGTAGCTGGACCGGTAATAGCTCTGCCCATAGTAGCTCGGCCGGTAATGGCCTGAGCCGTAATAATAACGGCTGTCCGGGCGGTACCCGTAACTCCGGTAGTAGTAAGGCCGGTACCCATAGCTCCTGTAATAGGGCCGCCCGTAGGTGTACCCGTAATACCCGGGATCTCCCCGGTATTCGTGGTGACGCCCATGATGACAGTTATGGGCGTCAGCTTCCGGCACGCTCGCAATCCCCCACGCTGCCACAGCCACCATGGCGCATTTAGTAATGACGTTTTTGATAATCACGTTGAATTTCCTCCCACAAGGCTTGGACGTGATCGCCCGGGAAATATTCAATCTTTTGTCATCACTTCGGCAATCCGCTCCTTAAGCACCCGAGCCTCCCATTGCCCGCTGGCATTGGGTTCTGAGACATACCCGTAGTTCAACACCGATCCCGCCCGGGCCAGCAGCAGCCGCGAGATCTTCCCGTACGGGCCCATTCCCATGACACTCAGCGGCAGCGGACTGGGTCTTTCCAAAAGGGAGAGCAACGCGCCCACATCCCCAGGCGTGCTCGTCCGGGTCGCCACCTTGAAAAGATCGGCTCCGGCCTCCTGCGCCCGCCCAAGGAGAGTCCCCAGGGACTTGGAAGTGGGTGTCGATTTGAAGTGATGACTGGAGACGATGACGGGGATCCCATGGCCACGTGCCATCGCCATAAGGGTCTGCATGCCCCCCACCGAACGCAACTCCACGTCTATTATGGCTGCAAACGGCAGATATCTCAGCAGCAGTTCCCTGCGCCGTTGGAGCCCGAGATCATTGGCTCCTCCCTCTGCCGGGTGGCGTGCTGTCAACAGCAACGGGATTTTCAAACGCGGCAAGGCTCTTTCCAAGGCAGCCGTATTTCCCGCAAAATGATCGGCCCGGATCTCCAAGAAATCCAGGGAGCCCGGACTAAGCCGCAGAGCCCGCCTGAGGCAGGATTCTGAATGGAGGGTGCCCACGACGGAACGGTCCGCAATTAGATGGGAAGCGGTCTTGAATTCTCTAGAACTTTGTTTCAAACGCATATTGGGTGTGAGGGTGCCTTTGTGGGCACCTCTCCCCTGCCGCAAAAACACCGATGCTCGGACGAAAACAAGAACTGAATCTGCAATTCTACCAGATCGTCGATGGCATTCTGAGCGCCATCGCTTTCTGGAGCGCGCACCGGTTGCGGTTTATCGGCGCGGACTGGTCGATTTTTGACAAACCCATCGGCTCGTTTTCGGAGTTCGAATGGTTGCTGTTTGTCATCATTCCTTTCGGCCCGATCCTGCTTGAACTCCAAGGCTTTTATCAGAACCCCCTGCAGAAGTCCCCGGGCAAGTCCCTTTCCCAAATCACCAGGGGAGCCTTCTGGCTGGGGCTGCTGATTGCCGGGAGCGCCTATTTCCTCAAATTGCAGGTTCCCAGCCGTGCCGTCATGCCGCTGTTTGCCATCATCGGGACGCTCATGCTCATGGGTCGCGAACAATGTGTGGTGGCTCTGTGGAAACGCAGGGCCCATAGCGAGGCCCTGCGCGAGCCGGTGGTTTTAGCCGGGACCCTCGAAGATATCCGCCAATTGCGCCAGAGCCTTACCCGCGAGGAACTCAGCGAGTTGGAGGTCGTCGCAGAGTTTGATGTGGAACACCACTCCATAGCCAACCTGGTGGAGTCCCTCCATGAGCATTCGGTGAGCCGGGTGATCTTCGCCGGGGGCCATAGCAATCTCATCCGCCTTCAGGAGGCAATCGGGGCGTGCGAGATCGAAGGGGTCGAGGCTTGGCTGATGGCTGATTTCATCCGCACTTCGATCGCGCGGCCTGCCTTCGACTTTTTCGGGGTCCGTCCGATGCTCGTGTTCCGGACCACTCCGGAAATTTCCTGGGCTCTCATGGTCAAAGGGATGCTCGACCGGTTTTTGGCAATCGTGGGCTTGGTCTTGGCCTCGCCTGTGTTCCTGGTAATCGCTATCGGGATCCGGCTTACCTCCGCGGGGCCGGTCTTCTTTCGCCAAGCGCGCGGGGGCAAACACGGCAAACCCTTCACGATGTACAAGTTCCGCTCCATGCGCACGGATGCCGAAATGCGTCATGCCGAGCTGGCTGCCTTTAACCAGATGTCGGGGCCGGTATTCAAACTGGCCGACGATCCGCGGGTTACAGCGTTTGGAAAGGTGTTGCGTCGGAGCAGCTTGGATGAACTCCCCCAGCTCCTAAATGTGATCAAGGGCGAGATGAGCTTGGTGGGCCCCCGCCCGTTGCCGGTCTACGAGGTGGAACGGTTCGAGTCTACTGCCCAGCGCCGACGTTTGAGTATGAAGCCTGGGCTAACCTGCCTGTGGCAAGTGAGCGGCCGCAACAATCTCCAGGACTTCGACCAATGGGTTAGGCTCGACCTCCAGTATATCGACCAGTGGTCGCTATGGATGGATGCCAAGATCCTGGTGCGCACCATCCCCGTGGTGCTTCTGGGCCTCGGGGCCCGGTGACCCGAGGAACGGTTCCCGGGGCCCAGGTCGCAACCACCCCCGCGAACCCCTCATCCGCTGATCCGCAGGACCGTCCCCAATAGGTTACGAACGGTTGAGCATGTTGCGGTAAACCCACGTATGGGTCTTGAGCGTCAGTTCCACGATGTCCACCGGCTTGAGCAGGAAATCGTCGGCCCCTTGCTTCTTCCACGCATCGAGATCCAATGAAGAGCCTTCCGGTGCGAGGACCAACACGGGAAGCTGCTTGCCTCCGGGGAAGGTGCGGATTTTCGAGGTCAAAGTGGAGACCTCGCCAATCCCGGGATCGAGGCCTAACAAGATCAACTCGAAATGGGACTCTTCGATAGCTGCAAGCGCTTCGCTGGGATCCGGGCTGCCGCCCAGGTCGATATCGCTGAATCCCAGGGCCGCCGTCATGACTGCGCGCAGTTCTTCATCGCTCTCAAGCGCATAGACCCTGGGCACAGACATCTCAGGGCTGCGGTTGAGGAACTTGGGCGTCAGCAAGAGGGCTGCGACTTCGGAGGCCTCCTTCAAGGTGCGCAGGGCGCTGCCGGCGATCGGTTCATGGGTATTGGCCACCTCGCAAAGAAGCGAATCGATGGCGCTGGCCGTGCGTTGGAGAGGGTGGCCGGGTAAGTCTGCCGTACATTCCTTGAGGTTGTGGGCCGCTTCCAGAAGTTGGCTGCAGGCCGCGGGATCCAACTTGTCCGGGCCAACCTGTTTCAAGGCGCCACGCAAGGCGTTGAGCGCCATGGGGGCTTTGAGCAACACGGCCTGGGGAACCGACTGCCCCCCCGTATCTCCAGGAGTCTCGGCCGAGCTCTCCGGGGTTGGAGCACCCTGGGGTTCGCCTATTGATGCCAGGCGGGCTTGGGCCGCGGTTAATTCCGAGCGTACAGTGCCCCAGGCCGCCCGCATCGCATCCCGATCCCGGGTGGTCGCTGTCAGGTCGCCCCGCAGGTTCTCGAGGTCCCGTGCCACGTCTTGATTGGTTTTGAGCAATTGATCCCGTTCGGCAACCACCCTGCGATGGACCTCGGGAACGACTCCCAACTGGGAGGTCTGTTTGGTCATCAACGGCGCGCTGCTGAGAATATCGATCTGCTTCTGCTGGGCCGCGATCTTGGATTGGAGATCCAGGTTCTCCCGACGCAGGAACTCGAGTTCCGCCCGGGTAGGCACCATCTCGACGGCCGATGCGTCGGTCGCCTTGGGCACCTCCAAACAGTACTCGCACTCAATGGACCCCAGAAGCACCTTGCAGTCCCGGTCCAGGTTGAAATCCGTGATTGGCTGCCCATCCACACACGTCCGGTTGGTCGATCCCAGATCGCGTAAACGATAATGTCCATTGTTGGACACCAGTTCCGCGTGGTGGCCCGAAACACTGCGGTCCACGACTTGGATCGTGTTCTCGGGCCGACGCCCGATTGTAATTCGTTCTCCCGAAAGGATATGGGTGACCTGTCCGCGGTTCTCAGGAAGGATGATTCGAAGGCAAGGCATGATTTTTTTGGGGGGGGACTCCAGTTGTGCGCCACTCCGCTTACTTTTTCAAGCTCTTGCGCCGAAGCCTGCTTTTGTGGACATTCCCCACCTTCCATGCGCCAAGAAATTAACCGGCGGCGAACCTTCGCCATTATCTCCCATCCTGACGCCGGTAAAACCACGTTGACCGAGAAGTTGCTCCTCTATGGAGGCGCCGTCCAGTTGGCCGGCTCGGTCACAGCACGTAAAAGCGCCCGGGCCGCCACCTCCGACTGGATGGAACTGGAACGCAAACGCGGCATTTCGGTCAGCTCCACGGTCCTTCAATTCGATTACGCAGGCTACCGGATCAACCTCCTGGACACCCCGGGACATAAGGATTTCTCCGAAGACACCTATCGCGTACTCACCGCCGTAGATGCGGTAGTCATGGTCATTGATGCCGGCAAAGGCATCGAAACCCAAACGCGCAAACTCTTCGAGGTGTGTCGCCGACGCGGCGTCCCTATATTCACCTTCATTAACAAATGCGACCGCCCCACACGGGATCCCTTGGCGCTCCTGGATGAACTCGAAAGCGTGTTGGGCATTGGCGCCTTTCCCATCAATTGGCCCTTGGGCACCGGATTCGGGTTCAGCGGGGTTTTTGACCGGCAGAAACGCCAGGTCCATCTGTTTGAAAAAACCCCGCAAGGCGCTTACCGCGCTCCCGTGGAGGTGGGCAGCATTGAGGAGCCTTTTGTGCGCGAACGCCTCGAAGAGGGTGATTTCCAACGGGCCGTCGAGGAACTCGAGATGCTCGACATGGCCGGAGTCGAATACTCTGAGGAGCTGGTCCGTAAAGGCCAGATGACCCCGGTCTTCTTCGGAAGCGCCATGAACAATTTTGGGGTCCAGTTGCTCCTGGACTGCTTTCTGGAACGCTCCCTGCCGCCCCAACCCCACGATTCGCAAGGCCGCGAGATCATGCCTGATCTGCCGGCGTTCTCCGGATTCATCTTTAAGATCCAAGCCAATATGGATCCGCGCCACCGGGATCGGATCGCGTTCCTGCGGATCTGCTCGGGCAAGTTTACCCGGGATATGACCGTTACCCATAGCCGCACGGGCAAACGGGTGCGCTTGTCGAGTGCTCACAAGCTCTTTGCTCAAGAGCGGGAAACCGTCGACGAAGCCTATGCCGGCGATGTGATCGGGTTGGTAGGCCATTCGGAGTTCGGGATCGGCGACACCCTCAGCGAGGATCCCACCATCGCCTACGAGGAAATCCCGCGGTTTCCTCCCGAGTGCTTCGCGTTTTTACACAACCCCAATCCTTCGAAGTTCAAACAATTCCGCCAAGGGGTTGAACAATTGCTCCAGGAAGGAGTCGTCCAAGTTTTCGATCTGCGGGATGCTCTCCAAAAGATCCCATTGTTAGCTGCCGTGGGGCCTCTGCAGTTTGAAGTTGTCCAGTATCGGCTCGAAAGCGAGTACGGGGCCGAGTCGCGGCTGGAGAATGCCTCGTGGGAAACGTTCCGATGGCTCCCGGCGGAAACCGATGAGAAGGCAATCAAGCTGCCCACGGGCTGCCGTTTGGCTCAGGATGATGGAGGCCAGTGCGGGGTCCTCTTCCCCAGCGCCTGGACGCGTAGATACTTTGGCGAACTCAATCCCGGGATAGAGCTCTTGGACCTGCCAAACTAGGCGGGCCCGGTCGGCCGCGCACCTGCGGGTCCCTTTCCCTTGGTCCTTTTGGTCCTTTTGGTCCGAAGATGGACCCGATGGACGGAATTGACGAAATGGACCCTGTCGGACTACGCCTAAATCCTGCCGCGCCTAGATCCCGCGGCCCACGGCCTCGGCCACCTTGCGCGCGCGCTGGATCAAATCGACAAACTCTTCTGGCAACAGCGCCTGTTCGCCATCGCTTTTGGCCAGCTCCGGACAATTGTGCACCTCGACCATGATCGCGTCCGCGCCAGCCGCCACCGCGGCCAAAGCCATCGGCAAGACATGCTCGCGCAAGCCCACCCCATGCGTGGGATCAACCACCACCGGCAAATGGGTTTCGGCCTTGAGCACTGGCACCGCGTTGAGATCCAGGGTATTGCGCGTGTAGGTCTCAAAGGTGCGGATCCCGCGCTCACAAAGCATCACGTTGAAATTGCCCTCGCTGAGGATGTACTCGGCACTCATGAGCAGATCCTTGATGGTCGCGCTCATCCCTCGCTTGAGCATCACAGGCAAGCGGCTGCGTCCAACTTCCTTGAGAAGCGCAAAGTTCTGCATATTGCGGGCACCGATCTGCAAACAGTCGGCGTATTGCTCCATGGCATCGAGATCCTTGGTGTCCATGATCTCTGTAATGACCGGCATCCCGGTTTCCTCGCGCGCTTGAGCCAAGAGCCGCAGCCCCTCGATCCCGAGGCCTTGGAAGGAGTACGGCGAGGTGCGTGGCTTGAAAGCACCGCCGCGCAGGATCTTGGCCCCGGCCTTCTGGATATCGAAAGCAATGGAAGTAATCTGTTCGCGGCTCTCCACCGAGCAGGGACCCGACATGACAATGACCTCCTCAGGATTTCCCACAATCACATTGCCCACTTTGACCTTGGAAGCGTTGCCCCCGCGGAATTCACGGGCGACCAGTTTGTAGGGCTTGAGCACCGGGGTCGCAGATTCCACCCCGGGAATGGCTGCAATGGGTCTCTCGCGCACAGCGTCTTCGGACCCAATCACACCAATCACAGTGCGCAAGGCCCCACGACTGACTTCAGCTTTGAGCCCCCATTCCAAAATGCGGTCAACAATGTGTTGCACCTGCTCTTCGGTGGCTTCGGGTTTGGTGACAATGATCATGGGAAAAGGGCGAGCAAGGTAGCGGCTCACACCCGCAGGGCAATCGCTTTTTTCTCAGCCCAGCCAATGCCCCGCAGCGGGCTCCCGTCATTGACAGCGTGCGTGCGTTTCTGTTCCCATCGGGTCGTGAAATTTTGCGCCCCCCTTCTCGTCGTTGGAACACTGGCCGTGGCTGCCTGCAGTTCCCATATCAACAACCACGACATGTACGCGCCCGCGCAGGGCAGCGGCCCTTATTC
>JAYVTN010000167.1:0-1902 GCA_043788785.1 Spartobacteria bacterium
ATCCGGCAAAAGGTCCGGCAGACGTCCGGTAAAGTCCGGTAAAGTCCGATTGAGGTCCGATTGAGGTCCGATTGAGGTCCGATTGAGGTCCGATTGAGGTCCGATTGAGGTCCGATTGAGGTCCGATTGAGGTCCGGCAAAAGGTCCGGCAAAAGGTCCGGCAGAGCCCGGGACAATGTGGCCGGGCTTTCGAGCCCATGGGCAGCGGTGATGTCGGCCCCAGGCTAGGCTCACCGCGCACGTCATTATGGGCTGGAAGCCATGCCATGGTGGCATGCTGAACGCGCACTGGGCACCTCGAAGGCCCTTGGTCGGTTCAGACGTCGCGTTTAGCGGGGGGCGGCTCATACGGAGAGATGGTCGAGTCGGAACCTGAGGAGCTGCTGTCGTCGTCGCCCGCCTTCTTATTGGCGAGATCCAAGGCTTGGCGCATCTTGGTCTTATTGACCGAGTAAAGCATTACGTTCTCTTCGGAGATGCGTTTTTGCTCGAAGTGTTGGATGATGTTTTGCTGGAAACTGTGCCAGCCTTGGGGGACGCCCGCCTCGATGGCGTCTTGGATGTCGCGAGCTTCGCTTTCGCCCAACTGGATGAGTTACCCGCACGCGCATGTTGATGCCCATGATCTCGGTAAGCAGCTGGCGACCACCGCCGATTTTTGGGGGCCAATCGCTGGCTGACGATGTAGCGCAGGGTCGAGGCGAGCCGTTCGCGCACTTGCGGCTGTTCGCCCTGCTCCAACATGCCGATGATCCGGTGGATGGATTGTCCTGCGCTAATGGTGTGCAAGGTGGAATAAACCACATGGCCGGTTTCGGCAGCCGTCAGCGCGGTTTCCATCGTTTCCCGATCCCGGATTTCTCCCACGAGAATGACTTTTGGCGCTTGGCGCAGGGCGGCTCGCAAGCCCATTGAGAACGACGAGTAATCTTTGCCCGGTTCGCGCTGGCTGAATGTGGCGGTTCAGCACCGATTGCCATTGGGGGCGAAGCGACCTGGGGGATACGGCTTTCCAGATCAAAGGATGAAGGGGCGCTTGGGGTGGGGAACGGGGGTGTTCAGTGACGCAATCCCTGGGCATTTTTGGTGGGCCATGCGCCCGACTGAGTAATCGCTTGGGCAGGGCTTTTCCGGCTTCTGAAAGCCTCCCCTGGCTGCCGCTATAGCTAGCCGTTTTGCCTGGAATCCGGCGTTGCGCCGCTATTGGGAGGCTTGTTCCCTGCCCGGAATGGCAACCGGTGTGAGATTCAGGCGCAAATAGTTCGGAATCCCCTTGCGCATCTACGCAGCAGACATTAGATACACCCCCTCAATTTTCCCGACGAGCAAGCGTTCCCCGCATATGCCAAATCAACCAAAAACTCCGCCAGCCAAACAGAAACCAGAACCCAGCGTGAAAGCAGGGAAGACGGGTCAAGCTGTCGTGAAGCCAGCCGCAGGAGCCAAGGCCAACAGTGCCAAGCCGACGGCAAAAGCCAAGGGGCCCGTCAAAGAGACACCGGAAAAAGTTGCGCCTGCGCCTGCGGTGAGCAAGCCGAAGATGCCCATCCGTGTGGTGGACCAAGAGATTTTCACGACCGATGACAGCGCTTCGATCGCTGCCGATGCAAAATTGAGCCCTTTCATGCGCAAGCAGAAGGAGCGCCTCATCCATTTGCGGGACAACATGCTCGATTCCATGTCAGGCGTGGCCAAGGACACCCTGCGCTCGCGCGCTGAGGGTAGTGAAGCCAGCGCCTTTGGGATGCACCAAGCCGATGCCGGCAGCGATGCTTACGACCGGGATTTCGCCTTGAGCTTGTTATCCCAGGAGCAGGACGCCCTTTATGAGATCGAGCAAGCCATCAACCGCATCGATTCCGGCACGTACGGGAATTGTGAGATGAGCGGCAAGCCCATCGC
>JAYVTN010000168.1:0-4126 GCA_043788785.1 Spartobacteria bacterium
CACGGTTTCTGTCAGGCCTACGGCACTCAACCCAGTGGCGTCGCCAAACACCAACGCCACTACCCCCAACACCAAAGCGATGTGGGCTCGTGGAAAAGAGAGTTTCCGATACAGGTATTGGGAGTCGTTGCGCGTCATTGAATAAGCAATTTAAGGAGTCAAAAGTCTGGGTGCTCAGACGACCCCTCACGATCCCACAACTGGAGCGCAAGCCTCCGTAATGCGACAAAGCATTCCGGTGGCCGCTCAGCAGAAGCGGGGTGGCAATGAAGGGAATCTGAACGTCAAGCGACCAACGAGAGGAGTCGTGACGTGGAAACAAAACGAACCAAACCGGATCAGGGGTTGGATGAGTAGGCACGCAACGCCCCGAAGTCAACACGATAACGCTCGATCTCCCACGCGATACATACCCGCATACGTTGGCTTCGGAGAGCCTTCCGGTTCGCTAAACTCGCCTCCCGTTCCACTTAACCGGCGTTCCCGTCCGCTTAACTTGCCCCCCGGTGCGCTTAACTGACCTCCCGGGTCGCTTAACTGGCCTCCCGGTTCCCTAAATTCGCGGCCCGGTCCGCTAAACTCGCCTGCCGCCCCACCAAATTCGCCCGCCTCTCCGCCAAATTCCACAGCCGGACCGCCAAACTCGCCCGCCGCTCCGCCAAACTCGCCCGTCGCTCTGCTTAACTCGCCCGTCGCCCCGCTTAACTCGCCCGCCGGTTCGCCAAACTCGCTCGCCGTTCTCCTAAACTCGTCCGCCGGTCCGCTTAACTTGCTCGCGGCTCTGCTTAACTCACTCACCGGCCCGCTTAACTCACTCACCGGTCCGCTTAACTCACTCACCGGTCCGCTAAACTTGCCCGCGGGTCGGCTTAACTGGCTCGCCGGTTCGATTAACTCGTCGGGCGGTTCGCTAAAGTCGCCCCCCCGGGTAGCCGGCCGCTTCCTGTGGCAAGGCGGTTCTCCAAACCCCGGAGCCGTCTCTGCGGACGGTTCGGAGTTCATGCTTTTGTATGCTAAGCGCCGCTATTCCTGACCCGCGTTGATAGAGTCTAGCGCCTCGGCTTTGCCCGTAGTGGCAAGGACCTCCGACCCACTGGGAAGCTTCACACCAACCAATCGCTCACCCGTCCACGCCCCCGACCGCCTCCAAAACCGACGCGAATGGGATTTCCATGAACACCCCGAACAGCGGGTGCTTGCCTAGCTTGCTCTGAACCAGCAAGGGAGAACTCAGGCCGCAAAGAAACCGCGTGACACGCCGTGGCGTCCCCAGCGCGTTTGGATGCTGCTCACGGACGCGGGCAATTGCGCTCCGATGCGCCTGGAACTGATGGTGGCCCACCTCCCTCTCCAAACCTGTGGGGCTCTCTCCCAGACAGATCCCGCAATGGCCACAATCCCGCCCGTGGTCCTCCCCGAAATGATCCAGCAGCGAGCGCACCAGGCACTTCCGTTGACGCACGAAATCAGCCACTTGCTGGACCCGGGCGATATCCTTGCGCTCGCGCAATTCGAATCGTTCCATCAATTGGCGGCTCAGGGCAACCGGGTCCTCGGGTCTGGTCTTGATCCGGAACCCTTGCCGGAGCCCGGCGACTTTGAGTTCCAAATCCCCATGTTCCTCCAGGTAGGTGAGGGCTTTAACCAACCGCTCCCGCGAACAATCCAGCCGTTTGGCCGTACTCTCCAAGTCGATGTGGAACCATTTGAGGGCCTGTTTTGCTGAAGCAAATACCTGTCTAAGAAAACCCGCGCGCTCCGGATCAAACCGGGCAAGGATCTCCCGGGAGGAACGCAACGGGACGAACTGATACTCGTTGTAGAAAGCGCCCGTGGACTCGAGGACATCGGCCAACTCGAGATAGGTTAGCAGCGTATTGAGAACCAACGGCCGCACATCGTGGGTCCGGGAGAGCGTATACGTCGAAATGTCGAAGCGGTCCTCGTGGGCGACCAGCCATTCCACCAATCCCTGCACCGCATCGGGATCGGGCGTGTCCCCGTAGGTGAAGTTCTCCAAAACCGTCAGGTCACCCGCGCACGCAAGGATTTCACACACCGCAGGGAGACCGTCCCGACCCGCCCGACCAATCTCCTGGGAATAGTTCTCGAGACTCTTCGGGAGGTTGAAGTGGTATACGTAGCGGATATTGGCCTTATCAATACCCATTCCGAAAGCGATCGTTGCCACGACGATGGCGTTCTGGGAACCCATGAACCAGTCCTGGGTTTGCGTCCGCTCCAGGGTCTCGAGGCCCGCGTGATAAGCGCGGGCCTTCAATCCTTTGGCAACCAGTGCCGCCGCCAATCCCTGCGCCGTGCGCTGCAAGGTCACGTAAACAATCGTCGCGCCCGGCGTTCGCTGCTTGAGGCGTTCAACCAGTTGTCCCGCCCTGTCATTTGCCGACGGACACACCCGCAACTCCAGATTCGGCCGGTAGAATCCGGTGTGGATGAAACCTTCGGGCGCGATCCCGAACTCGCGACACACGTCGGCTGCCACCGCAGGAGTCGCCGTCGCCGTAAGCGCCATCACCCGGGTGATCCCCAGGTCCCGTGCGATCCCCGCCAGCTTGAGGTAGTCGGGGCGGAAATTATGGCCCCATTCCGAGATGCAATGGGCTTCGTCTATAACCAGTTGTGCCACCTTGAGCCGACGCAACCGCTGGAGGAAGCGCTCGTTTGAAAAGCGTTCCGGCGCCACATAAAGCAGCTTGATCTCCCCTCGCTCCAGGCGAGCGTTGGTTTCCTTGAACTCCTCGGTGGACACGCTCGAGTCCAACCGGACTGCGCTCACATTACGGCTCTTGAGGAAATCGAGCTGATCCTTCATTAGCGCGATCAGCGGGGATACCACCACGGTGACCCCCTCCAGATGCAGCGCGCTCAGCTGGTAACATAAGCTTTTGCCGCTCCCGGTAGGAAACACCGCCAGCGCGGACTGGCCGCTAAGGATGACCTCCACGACTTCCCGCTGGCCCTCCCGGAACTGTGTGAATCCGAAGATCTCATGCAGAGTGGAATCCAAGCTAGCAGCGTCTGAGATTACCCCGTTCATTAAACAAACCCTACCCGCCCCCGGACGACCGGCCAGAGCCAAATCCGCCCCGATAGAACGATGGCCGCCCGGTCCTGTGGCATGGCATCCCATGAATGAGAGGCAGACGAGGGTCGTCCGTGAACTGGAGGTTCATGCGCCGAAAAGCCAGTCACGGGCTGGAAGCCCGTGCCACAGGGAGTTCAACCGCAGCCGCAGCCCGTACCACATCCTCCCTGGCCTTGGACCGGCGGGGCGTCCCGGTCGGCCACTCCCACCTCCAGCTTAGTGTACGTCATCCAAGGCTTCGCCCGCGAGTTTCATCACATGGAAGCGGTCGAATACCACCTGCGCCAAGGGCAGTTGCTCGGCGACGCCTTTTTGATAAGCGGCGCTCATGTCGATGGCTACCAACTGCACTTGTTCGGGCACGGCGCCATGGTCAGCCATAGCCTTTACCCACTGGCCCACACTGTTGACTGTGCGCTCCGGGGTCATGAATAGAAGCCGTGCCGGGTCCAGGCCTTCACGGTCGATCTCGACGGTCACCGTCGCGTAACGGTGTGCTTTGCGCGTGGCTGTGTCATCAATGGCCACTGCTGTGACCGTGCTCCAATCCTGGTTGTCGTGCGCCTCTTTGACGTAATGGCGAATGATGCGCCAAATGCGTGTGTCGTCCTCGCCCACCAATGCCGCTACGGCCGAGACGGGCATCTCCCGAGCCAACGCCATCACAAAGGCTTCGAACATGAGTGTGAACCCACTGCCGGGCCGAGCCCAAGGCACATTGACCTGGCTCACACCGTGCTCGGGACATTTGAGCCGTGGCACCCGGGCGCTTAAAAATGTGGCGTGCTGCCAAAAGTTGAGATGCCGCCAGCGCTTGAGCTCATGGTCGTAAAGCGCACAGGCTTTCCCGCAGCTTGGACAGGCCATTTTGGAGCCCGGTTCCACCTCGATATCCAGGAAGAGGTACTTCGTGCCATCTGCCTCCTCTTCAAGTCCACTATCGACCACCTTCCAGGCCGGCATCAATCCAAGCGCGGCAGCGAAGCGTAGGTTCTGGTTCATTCCAAACTCCATACCCTC
>JAYVTN010000169.1:0-4899 GCA_043788785.1 Spartobacteria bacterium
CTCAAGCCGGTGCCTACCGAGGCTGTGGACCCCACAGCAGACAAGATCCCCTGATATCCGGCTAGGGCCCGGGGGAAGAATCCGGTTCCAAAGTCCCCAATTGCGACCTAAAAACATTCATGGCACGTGCTTCTAATCTCACGATGTGCAGTTTCTGCGGCAAGAGCCATGCGGAAGTGCGCAAGCTCATCGCAGGGCCGGGCGTCTACATTTGCGACAGCTGTATTACGGTGTGCAAAGGGATCCTGGACAAGGAGCTCACCGACGATGCCCGTCGCCAGTCGACAACCTTGCGGGTGCCTAAGCCCTTGGAGATCCGGCGCCAGCTCGACCAGTTTGTCATCGGCCAGGACCAAGCCAAAAAGACCCTCAGCGTCGCCGTCCACAACCATTACAAGCGTATCTTGCACAACCAATCCATTGGGAGTGGGGGCGCGGTACCCATGGATCCTTTGGGGGATACGGAGATCGAGAAGAGCAACGTCTTGCTCATCGGCCCGACTGGTTCGGGCAAGACCCTGTTGGCGCGCACCTTGGCACGCATCATCGACGTGCCTTTCTGCATCGCGGACGCTACGACCTTGACCGAGGCCGGATATGTCGGCGAGGACGTCGAAAACATCATTCTCCGGCTCTTACAGTCGGCCGATTACGACGTTAAACGGGCGGAGATCGGGATCGTTTACGTGGACGAAATCGACAAGATCGGTCGCAAAACCGACAACGTGTCCATCACCCGCGATGTCAGCGGAGAAGGCGTCCAGCAAGCCCTGCTCAAAATCCTTGAAGGCACCACCTGCAACGTCCCACCGCAGGGCGGCCGTAAGCATCCCCATCAGGAGTATATCCAGGTGAGCACGGATAAAATCCTCTTCATCTGCGGAGGCGCCTTTGTGGGTTTGGATAAGATGATCCAGAAGCGCCTCGGCAAAAAAGTGCTCGGCTTTGGAGTTACCGCGTCGGAAGCCAAAGAGGCAGAAATCCCAGCCAGTGAGGCTATCCGGTTTACCGAGCCGGAGGATTTGCTGAGTTTCGGGATGATCCCCGAATTCATTGGGCGGTTGCCGGTGGTAACGGCGCTCGACCAACTCAGCGAAGACGAGTTGGTGATGATTTTGACCGATACCAAGAACGCAATGGTCAAGCAGTTCACGAAGCTGTTGGGGCTTGAAGGGGTTAAGCTCAACGTGACAACGGACGGCCTGAGGGCGTTGGCGGCGTTGGCGGTTGCCAAAGGGACGGGTGCGCGTGCGTTGCGGTCCCTGTTGGAGCGGATCATGCTCGATGTGATGTATGATGTGCCAAGCCGCGATGATGTGGCCGAGGTTACCGTCAATCGCTCTGTCGTGGAGGGCAAGGAGCCCCCGTTGCTCCTCCTGAAAACGGCGACTGAGAGCAAGGATGGTTCCGAAAACGGCCGTCCTGTAGCGGATGAGAAGGCGACCCCTGCCTCCCGTCGCAAACAGGACAAGGACGCGGCGTAAACGTAGCATGGGTGGGCTTCCAGCCCATGTTCAGGGAGTTGCGGGGCGCAGCCGGGCCAGCCGGGCCGGGAGTCTGGAGGGGTATCCAAAGCCCATGGGTTGCGTCGCCAGTTGGACTTCCAATTCCTGCCCAGGCCACTCGAGACCAAGGCGTTTACAACTGGCCCCGGCGTGCTAGGTTGCGCCCGATGAACAAGCGCCTGTTGCATTCTACCTGCGCTCTGCTGGTGGCCTTCAACGTCGCCCTCGGATGGCGCGTGTATACCGCTTTCGGGGCGGCGGATGCGGGGCCGTCCTCCCAGAGCCAGGATTCCGGTTATACCAGCATGGCCCTGTTCGCCCGAATCTTACAGACCATCCGCAAGGATTATGTGGATGAAAAGAAGGTCAGTTACGAGGCTCTCACCCAAGCCGCTTTAAAGGGAATGCTTTCGAGTCTGGATCCCCATTCCCAGTTCATGGATTCCCGCGAGTTCAAGGGCATGCAGGATGACACCCATAGCCGGTTTGGCGGCCTCGGACTTCATGTCAGTGTCCGCGACAACTCTTTGATCATTGTCTCCCCAATGGAAGGGACTCCGGGCTTTCGGGCAGGCCTCCAGCCCGGGGACCAGATCATCAAGATCGATCAGAAGCCTACTGAAAAAATGGACCTCTCCGACGCGATGGGCCTCTTGCGCGGAGAAATCGGCCAGCGGATCACGCTCACCGTGTTCCGACCGGCGACCAAGGACATCACCGATTACGCGCTCGTGCGTGAATCCATCAACGTGCCCAGCGTGAAGGATTCCCAGATCCTCCCCCAAACCCTTGATAGCACCAAGATCGGGTACGTGCGGATCACCCAGTTCAATGTTCCAACCAATGACGAGTTTGCAGCAAAGCTCGATGAACTCCAGAAGCAGGGCATGGAGGCCTTGATCCTCGACCTGCGCTATAACCCAGGTGGGCTGCTTGAGTCGGCCGTCAATGTGGCAGGCCAATTCCTGCCTCCAAGAACGCTCGTGGTTTCCACCGAGGGCCGCAACGCTTCCCAGAGCAAAGTTTACCGCACCTCCGAAAGTAACAAAGCGCGTCCGAATTATCCGATTGCGATTCTGATCAACGGGGGCAGCGCCAGCGGCTCGGAAATCGTGGCTGGAGCATTGAAGGATCTCAACCGGGCCATCTTGGTGGGGGAAACCACTTTTGGGAAAGGCTCGGTGCAGAGCGTGATTGGTTTGCAGGATGGCTCGGCGTTGCGCTTGACCACGGCAAAGTATTATACGCCGAGTAAACAGGTCATTCACGAGAAAGGCGTTACGCCCAATATTGTGGCCACCATGACCCCAGAGCAGGACCGGATGCTGCTCTTGCGCAGGCGCGACGAAGTGCCCAACGAGTCGGATAAGAAGGAGTTGGAGTCCTTTGAAGATACACAGTTGCAGCGGGCAATGGACGCTTTGCGGGGCGTAATGATTTACCGGGAAAAGAATGCAGTGAAAGCCGCGCAAGTCGATTGGCCACGGGCTAAATGAAGACAGCGACGGTGATGGCCATCGAGACCTCGTGCGACGAGACGGCCGTGGCGATCTTGCGCGGAAACCAATTGCTGGCCAGCGAAGTGGCTTCCCAGATCGCCATCCATCAGGCTTTCGGCGGAGTGGTTCCCGAGGTGGCTTCACGCAACCATCTGCGGACGCTCCACCCAGTGGTGCTCCAAGCCTTGCGCGGAGCGGGCCTGGAGATCGGTGCGATCGATGCCTTCGCCGCCACCCATGGCCCAGGTTTGGCAACCTCCCTCATGATCGGCACTTCTGCCGCAAAAGGCTTGGCGGTGGCCACCGGCAAACCCTTTCTCGCCATCAATCATATCGAGGGACATCTGCTCTCACCTTTTTTTGGTTTGTCTGACGGCGTTCGCCCGGCCGTCGGCTTGGTGGTCAGCGGCGGCCATACGATGCTCGTGGACATCGCCGGCTTCGCCCAATACCGGCTTCTGGGGCAGACTCACGATGACGCGGCCGGAGAAGCCTTCGACAAAGTCGGCAAGCTCTTGGGTTTGCCATATCCCGGCGGGCCCAACGTCAATCGGATGGCCAATGACGGCAATCGCGCTGCCATCAAGTTCCCCCGCAGCATGCTCGATTCGGGGGATTTCCATTTCAGTTTTAGCGGCCTGAAAACAGCCGTGCGTTATCTTCTGCCCAAGCTCGGAGAGTTCCGGGTCGAAGACGTCTGCGCCTCGTTCCAGGAAGCGGTGGTGGAGGTGCTCGTCGAGAAGACGCTACAAGCCGCGGCGACCTGCGGAAGGCGCGTGGTGGCCGTGAGCGGCGGAGTCAGTTGCAACAGTCGGTTGCGCGAGGTGCTCGGAGCGCGTTGTGGGCAGCGCGGCCTGGAGTTGCTCTTGGCCCCTCCGGCCATCTGTACCGATAACGCGGCGATGATCGGCTACATCGCAAGCCTCAAACTCGACGCCGGGCAAAGCTCCCCGCTGACCGCAGATATCGACCCGAACCTCCGTTTGATCGCTGGATAGGGTGTGGCATGGGTTTCCAGCCCATGGACAGCAGTAGCAACAGCCAGCCTGCAACCGATGATTGCACGGAGTGCACGGAAAGGGAGGTCGGGACGGAAAACCGGCACCGTTATCCTTCCACGCCCTCCGACCCGATGCCGCGTGGTGCCATCGGGAACCTTTTTTCAACCAAAGATTTCACAGAGGAACACAGATAGGAGAGCGAGCCCAAGCCGGCATCATTGTGATGTCGGCGTGAATCAGAAAACGGGCCGCCGCCGGGTGAGCTTGTCGTCGTCTTCGCCCATGGGATAGAAGCCCATGCACCAGGGGCTACAGGCCCCCCCGGGAAACTGGCCAAGGCCCCAGCCTGCTGTCAGATCTCCGCGCTTCCCTCGTATTGAGCCTCGCTGACCGCTTCCAGCCAGTCCACCACCTTGCCCTCAAGCTGTTCCTGGATGGCGATGTGCGTCAGCGCGGTCGTCGGGCCTGCGCCGTGCCAATGCTTCAGGCCCGGGGCGAACCAGACAACGTCACCGGGCCGGATTTCTTCAATGGGGCCTCCCCAAGTCTGCGCCCGCCCGCAGCCGGCTGTGACGATGAGGGTTTGGCCCAGAGGATGGGTGTGCCATGCGGTCCGGGCGCCGGGTTCGAAGGTGACACTTGCGCCGGCCCCTCGTGAGGGAGCATTCGGTTGGAACAAAGGATCTATGCGTACCGTCCCGCTAAACCATTTGGCGGGTCCTTTGCTGGAGGGTTGTGTACCGATGCGGCGGATTTCCATATTGTTTTGAAGTGGGAAGTGGGGAGGTCCCTTAGGTCCCTTGGGTCCATTGGGTCCATTGGGTCCATTGGGTCCATTGGGTCCATTGGGTCCATTGGGTCCATTGGGTCCATTGGGTCCATTGGGTCCATTGG
>JAYVTN010000170.1:0-30232 GCA_043788785.1 Spartobacteria bacterium
GCCGAATTGCTCCGAGATGGTGGGAAGGCTCGCGTCCCCGATCGTCAGGCCGGCTGTGTACAGCTTTTGCAGCATGTCCGACAGGGCAGCCATCTGGCCCGGGGTCACAGATCCCCAGATCAGGCGCGGCACGCCCCCGATCTTGCCGTTGATTTGCAGCAGCTGGGCAGCCAGGCCGTCCCTGAGGGTAATCCCGAGGCGCAACGCGTCCCATTGCCGGATGTCTTGACGCACATCTTCTTGCTGATCGCTGGCCCCGGATCCGATCCCGGTTGCCTGGGCCTCGGCGCTCATCGTCTGGCCGAGGATCAGCTTGCTCTTCTCCTTTTGCGCCACGGAATGGAACGCCGCGAAGGCATCCCCGGCGTCCTTGGAACCGGCTTGCTGGATCTCCACATCGGTCTCTTTGGAAATCACGATCCCGAAAAGCCGGGTCGCATTCGAAAAGGCCCGTTCCAGGATCGACCGGGAGCTATCGTCGCTTTGCGCGTACTTGCCGACCAAAAAGGGTGCGCCGTACCGGTCCAGAAACCGCGCCCATGCGTCGCGGTCCATCGCCGAGAAGAACCACCAAAAAACCAGCGACCGGAACGGCCCGCCCCAGTTATCCGCAGTGCTTAGCAGATGCGCCCTATGGATAATGTACCGGGTGGTATCGGGTTCCAGCAGCTGCCCGTTGGGGTAGCCGGAGGCCGGATCAGTGGCGCGGATCATCATCTTGCCCGTGGACCAATCCAGAAGCTGGTGCGGTACAGGGATCAGCTTGGCAATCCGGTAGCCGCCCGTTGGAAGTGGCGCGTACACCTTTTCCACCAGCGCCACAGGCCACATGCTAGAGTCCAGCAAGTGAGAGCAGGCATCCAGCCACCCGGGGCAAGCCTTGATCGCCGCATCCAGAAACTCGGCGGCCTCCACATCGGCCGGGATCTTCTTGTTGGCGGGCTGGACGCTCAGAACATCCCCCAGAACGGCCAGCTTGCGTTTCCCGAGCTCCGTTTGGATATGGTTGTCAGCCAGGAGAACATCCCGGTACAGCGCAAACAGGCTGGACGGGTTCCCGGCCTCGGCCTCGGCAAAAATCTCATGGATGCGATCCACATTGAGCAGCGTCGCGATGGCTGGCGGCTCGGATCGCGTGTTGTAGATCGTCCGGGTTTGCACCGGCAGACGGCTGAGCACGAATTGTTTGAAGCGTTCGCTTAGACTAGACATTGAGATTCCTCTGGTTGATGTGAGACCCGGCATACGGGTTTTTGAGCCAACTGGCGGCACCGGAGCCTTTGGCCATCGGCGCGGTTGGGACCGCAGTAGCTTCAGCCCGTGCGCCGCCCGCCCCGATCAGCGCATGGAGGGCCGCCGAGATCGAGCAGAACCCATCCGCGTGATTGCCCACCTCATCCACCTCGGCGCTAAACGTCCCGCCCGTGCGCACCGGCTGGCGCAGATCCGCTTGCACCCAGGGATAATCCGGCACCGCCAGATACCCATCCTCGATCGTATTCACGACCAGGTTGCCGAGGTACGCCTTCACGCTCATCTTTTGCCCGAGATACATCGTGGCTTCGCTTTCAATGACCAGCTCCACCGGGCAGATCCCGGCCAGCTCCCGTTTCAGCGTTGCACAATAAAACCGCTCATTGGTAGCCAGCGCGCCCACACTCCGGGCCCGCAACCCATGCGGCAGCGTCACAACCTCCCGCATCAGCCACGAGGTCACCCGTGGATCCGAGGTCTTGAACCTCAGCAGCAGCCGCACATAAAACATCAGCCCCACCTGTTGGATGACAGCAATCGAACTAGGGTTGCTTTTCTTGTTCGTCGTCGTGGCAGGATCCAGGCCCACGCCAATCCTCCGATGATCCGGCGAAAACGCGTCCCGCCAGCCAGTAGGCAGCACATCAGCGGGTTTCACGCGGCATCCTCCGAGATCACAGCTTCCGTGATATTGCTACCCACGCAAAACGAGCGCCCGGCCACCATAGCGCGCTGGATCGCCGCCGCCGAGATCGCGGCAGTGCCCCCGGCCAGAAACTCCAGCGCATAGTTGCGGTCCCACCCGGCCCGGTCCGGTTCCGTCGACCGATGTTCCTCTGGAGTGATTGGCAGACCCGAATCCGGATGATACAGCGGCACGCCCGCTTCGTGCGCATCCCAGGCATCCAGGCGATGCACCATGATCCCGCTTGGCGATTTGTACCAATTGCCCGTTGCCGAGGTCTCCCATTCCTGTTCAGGCGGCTGGAAGAGTTCGAAAGAAAAATGCTTATCGTCCGGGGGCGGCGTAGTCGCCAGGCGCATCACAAGCCCCGGATTACTCGACATAAACGGCGTGATCGCCTCAAAAACCGCCTTGGCATTTGGCCACCGCCCGATCTCATCACCATAGATATGGCTGGTCCAGCCGACCGCCGTATCCGGATTGGGCGCTATGACCCGGGAGCGCGAACACGTTGTGCGGTCATGCCAAAGCTTCGTCTCCAATTTCGAGTGTTCGAAGAGATCCGTCATTGCGTCCAGGTCAAGGCCATCGGCATTGCTCTCAAATTTAAGGCCCACCTTTTCGGCAGCTTGCTTATAGAGCTTCAGGAACCCGGCCCAGATCTGGGCTTCTTTGAGAATCACCTCAGAGCCCAGGGCAATACTTGCGCTGATGAAAGTCACCAGGCATCCCGGCGTGGCCATCATCCGATCCAGCGCTTCGCTTGCCAGCACATGCGACTTACCCTTTTGCCGACTCCACAGCATGAAGAGCCGTCGCAGCTTGTGCCGGAATACCGCCCGCTGGTAAGCCCGAAGTTGGATCAGTGGCTGGCTCATCGCTCAATCCTCAATCACCGCGCCAAACATCAGCTGGCGGAGCTCGGCGATCTTCACATCCGGTTTGGAGGATTTGTCCGCGGCGATCTCGGCTGCCCGCTTATCGGCATACCACTTCAGGAAAAGCGTGCAGGTAGACACTTGGAACTTGGCTTCGTCCAATGCCAGCGCCCGTTCATCCATCGCCAGCTTTATATCCTGTTGGCCCACCTTCTTCTCATTGGCCTTCGCAATTTGCAGCTTCGCCAGCTGCCCGAGGATCCCGATCCAGTTCTCCGGCTTGTCCGCCAGTAACCCCTTCAAATTGTCGGGATCAAATGCCTCCAAGACCTCCATCAGCTGGCCGCCCGCGATCGCGGCCGGCAGATCCATCGACCCGCCGCCGGCTTCCGCCATCCGCAGGCAATACTCACTGAGCTGCTTGGTCCGTTCCACCTTGTCTTGCTTTTGCAGCCAATCGGCAAACCCGCCGCCGCGCCACTCGCTCAGGTTTTGCGGGCTGATCGCCGCCGGGCCGTAGAGTTTCCCCGTCTTATTTAGCCAGGCTAAAATCGTGGGCCCGTCCTCATTGTCCAGGAGCCGCTGGTTGAGGCTCTCCCGGAGAGTGTGGGGCAGGCGTGCGATCTTTCCTCGGCGGGTTACATTGGGCATGACAAAACTACCCTACCGACAATGCCCGGGGAATCATGGAGCGCTGGCAACGCTGGAATCTCCCGGCCCGCCCGGCCCTCTCAGGGCAGGAAACGCACCGCGATACCGCGTTGCTGCATCCGCTTGAGCACGGCGCACACACCCAGCTGCGCATCCACGGCATTGGCGGAAAACCGGCCATCGGCCACAAACTTACCAGAGCGATAAATCGAAGTGCCGCTCCAAAGATAGGGCGAGACCAACCCCCGCGACTGATACCCAAGCCCGTTATAGCTTTCTGCCGCTTGCAGGGCAGGTGCCAGCTGGCTCCAATTCCGCAGGTGCAGCCGCTCGTACCCATACAGGGCATCCTCAGCCGATTGCCGCCAAGTATAGGGCGGCTCCACATTCGGGATCCGGCCTTTTGGAACCAGCCGGGTCCGCTGGTTCAGTGGCGACCCTTCATGCAGGTGGCACCGGAACGAGTTGTCCGACTCCCGCATATGGAGCGCGAAGATTACAGGCGCTGGCACGCCATTAGCCTGGCTCTTCTCCACAGACTCGTAGATTCCAGCGGTCCGCTGGTAGCGGGCCACCGCTTGCTCGAGCCGGATGAAGTCGCGGGGATTAAGCGTGGCTTGGTTCCAGCGCGCAGCGTGGTCAGGCTCAGCAGATGCAAATCCGCATGACAGGCAAAAGAGCGCAATCGAAAGCAGTACATTCATGAATCCTTTCAGTGGCTTCGTGTCCGGATCTGTGCGGCCGCTTCAACCAAAGCAACTAGCTCATTGCGACGGGCCGCCTCTTTAGCCGCCGCTAACGCGGCAAGCCTCGGCTCATGGAGCGCGCGGATAATGTCCCCGCCGAATATCAGTGCCGCCACAACCAGCGCGATCACAGACGTTAGGAGGGAATCACCCATAACACCTCAGCGGCTTACCGAAGCCGCGATGATGCAGATCCCGAGGAAAATCACACCCTTGGTCACCACAGTCAGGATCAACCGGGTCCGCGCATCCAGCGCCTGCCATTCGCGGTCGTACAGGCCCGAGTGGCTATCGGCATCGATCGTGTCCCGGTAATGCAAATGAACAATCAGCCGGCTCAGCACCGCAGCCAGGCTGGCCACCGCGAATATGAACAGCAGCGGGCCGAACAGATCAAACGCCCGATGATTGAGCGTCAGCAGCACGGACACAATGGCCAGCAAAATTAGATGCCAGGAGCGCCCGAGGAACGTGATGAACGGAATGTTCGGCATAGTGGTTCAGATGAATTTGAGGAACGGCAAATACTGGCGGGCCACAAAAAACCCGGCCACGAGCAACACCAGCCCGAGGCAATATCCCCGCCAGCGCCATTTCAGCCCGGCCTCCACAGATGTGCGGGTCCGTTGCGTCGCCAGATCCTTGGTAAGCGTCTCCACCCGGTCCAGCGCTAGATTCTTTTCCGAGATGGTGGCCACCACCAGATCCGTTTGCCGGTCGATCTCGCCTTGCAGCGTGCCCGCCAGCGCATCGCTCTTGGCCAGCGCGGCTGACACCTCATCGACCTTGGTCGCCGCCCCGCTCAGCTCCGCCTGGGCCCCGGCCAGCTGGCCTTGCAGCTCAGTCACCACAGGCCGGGCTTCCACTGGCGACACGCGCAGCAGCGCGGCGGCGTTGGCTTGCGCAGCGCCAATATGCGTCCGGGCAGCCTGGACATGGCCCCGGCTTTCCACCAGCGCCCCCCTTGCAGCCAATGTCGCTGCACGGATCCCGATCGTGCTCGGCGGCGTATGGACGATCTGGCGGGCCGCCCGGTGCGCGCACCCGGCGACCATTGCCACCATGGCGCAGAGCATCAGCGAGCGCAGCGCGGGCTTCACGCGACGCCCTCGCGTTCGGCAGCCAACACCCCTTCGCTGGTTGCCTGGTAATGCGGCGTCGCCCCGTCCCCGTCCGGCGTCATCGCCACATGCTTGCGCCCCACCAAAAATACCAGCGCATCATTGATTTGCTCCTGGCTGAAATCGTTGCCCTCGGCGTTGACCCGGCGCCGGATCGTCTCATTGGTGAATGCCAGGCGTTGCCGGTTGGCGAGCCATCCCCGCACTTCCTTCCGGCATTCTTCGCGGCGTTGTTGGTCGCTCATAGATATTCTTTCCCCCGCGATTTGGATTCCAGTTTCCCGATCTCTCGACACACATCGTTGGAAAACGACTGGAGGGTTCGTTGCTGCGCATCCAGTTTGTCAAAAATGGCCGCGATGTCCTTGCTCTGCCTCTCTTCCATGGCGGCGAGCTCCCCCTTGGTCGCGTACACCGTGTGCATGGGGGGCTTGGACCGCAGCCGGTCCCAGATCGTCACCGCCGAAGAGAGCGCTCCTAGCAGGCTAACCCCGATCGCGCACAATAACCCCACCACGAGCATCTGCACATTGCCCGGCGTAGCATTGGCATCCGCCAGGGTGCTGATGTAGCCGACGAGCGGCAGGAATTGGATCAGGAGCAGTGTCATAGGCCCCATCCATAAGCTGGCCCGCGCGTCCAGTCGCGGAGCCGTGGCGACCGTGGAAACCTCGCCCGGTAAAAAGAGCTCCGTACTCTCCGCCTTATACCAGCGCCGCCGCCTGCCTGAACTTCTCCGCGATTTGGGCGGGAGAAAGCCCAGCGCCGCGCCGATACGCTTGTCGCTCAGGGCACCAACCCAAGGATTTGTTCGCGTCGCTCGCCGGTGATCACCCCGAGCTGCACGAGCGCGGACATCGCGGCTAGTAGGTCGGTGTCGTCGCTGCGGACCTCGGTGGTCGTGGTGAGCTTGAGCCGCATCAAGTCCACCTGCACGTTCGCGCGGGCGGACTTGATGAATGCCAGCAGTTCGGGGTCGGTGAACAGGCGGCGGAACACGCCGATGGTCCACGTCTTCACGGGCGCTGGCGGCTTGGGCCGCACGACCCAGCCCGCATCCGTCCACATCATCCGGGCGTCGAGGATGGCTTTGATCGTGGTCACCGCCCCATTGAGCAACATCGGCAGTTGCTTGCTGGTGCGGAGAGTTGCGACCTCAGCCGCTTGCTCGTCGGTTAGTTCAGCGGTCGTGCAGTCTGGTGGATGCGAAGTGACGGGATGATCCAAGACCGTCATAATCTCTCCGCGCGGGCCGATCAGGGCGTAGTTCATAGTGGAAAATTAAAGGTCTGCGATAACAGTGAGCCCGCCGTAGGTGGAGCCGTAGCCCGTGGCTGCGGTGGGAACGTGGATTTCGGTGGCCGCGATGGCGGTAAAGGCGCCTCCCAATGTTGGCGCGGCAAGCGCGAGGCAACTCAGGTAGGTGAGGCCGTAGCAGTAGGCGAGTGCGGAATAGCCGATGCTTGTAAGTCCAGAGGGCAGGGTCAGGCTGGTGAGGCCGTCGCAGTAGAAGAGTGCGTAATCGCCAATGGTCGTGAGGCCATCGGGTAGCGTCAGGCTGGTGAGGCCGTCGCAGCCGTAAAGTGCGTAATCGCCAATGGTCGTGAGGCCAGAAGGGAGTGTCAGACTCGTGAGGCCGGTGCAGAGGGCGAGTGCGGAAACGCCGATGGACGTGAGGCCAGCGGGCAGGGTCAGGCTTGTGAGGCTGGTGCACTCGGTGAGTGCGTTATCAGCAAGTGCGGTCATGGCGACCAATGGCGACAAGTCCAAAGCCGTCAGCGACCAACGCCCGGTGAAGATCGTGACATTGACGCAGCCCGTGAAATCGAACACGACGCTGTCGGTGCCTTCTACGTGGAGGCTTGTCGCTTCCGCCGGATTCCCCAGATACACGTCACTTCCAACCAGATGAAAGGCCGTGCTTCCGCCCGTTACCGTCCACCCGGAGATGTCCATGACGTTCCACGCAAAGAGTAAGGATACGACCGACTTCGTCAGCACGCCGCTGTTGAGGAAATACGTGCCATCTTGCGGGTCGGTGGTAGGGAGAGCGCCAAGCAGGTTGTCAAGCGCCGAGGGAACGTTCGTGAGGTCGGAGAGGTTACTGGCCTTCGCGAGTCTGTCCGCGCTGCTCGCGTCGCTTCCGTCGGTGCCGTTGGTCCCGTTGGCTCCCGGCAAGCCCGCCACGACCACCGCGCCCGCCGAGCTGATCACGCGCAGCGTGTCGGTATCGTCAATATACAGCCCCGCTTTTCCGGCCGGTGGCGCAACTGGGGCGTCTGCGAGTTTGGGTAGTTGGATCATAAAAAAAGAGGATGCGGTCAGAGAACTACGAGGCGGCCGGTGCCGGCGAATGTCAGGGTGCCTGCCACGTCGAATCCGCGCAGCACGATCAGATCCCGGCCATCGGGGATCACCAGTGTTTGCCCGGCTGGCACGCCCTGGGGGCTGCCGATCTGGGCCAGCGTTAGCACATCGCCGGGCGGCGGATATGGCGGGTCGCCTGCGACCGGCGCACCTTCGCCCCCGGTCACTCCCGAGCGGATCGTAGCGGGGAATTGAAAACTGAGCCGCGACGTGTTGGCCGCGTTGCGGATCTGGACGGTCACCACGACTGCCAGGCGTCCGTCCGTTGTCGCCGTTACCGCCGCGATCAGCGGCACGGTGTTGAGGTCCAGCGCCGCTTCGTACCGGTAGCCGTCCTCGGCATCCGCCCCCTCGTGGATCTCCGTAAAGTCCACGGCCGAAAAAAGGAACCCGTCCGCATCGGGATCATTGGCCGCCCGGCCCCCGACCAGGATCGTATCGCCCGCCTCAATGGCGATAGCCGTTAGCGATGTCAGTTCCGTGGACCCGCGTTTGAGGATCCGCACGCGCAGCGTGAAATCGTCCCGCAAGATCCAGACCACCGCCGCCGCTGTGCTCGTCGATGTCGCGCCTGCCAGCAACGGGGCAGCCGGCCCCCGCGACGAGTCTAGGAATACATCAAAATACCGGCTGAACATCCCGACACCCTACCACCCATTGCCCCAAGGTCATGTCGCGGTGGCGATGCTGGAAACTGCCCCGGGGGGCGGATGAAGAAGAGTCGGCGCTCTTAGCGATACAGGTCTTCGTACTTATCCGTCACGAAGCCATTTCCTGTGATTTCGCCGTCCGATGATTTTGCTTTCCACGAGAAAGAGGCCACCGACCAATCTCCGTGTATCTTCTGTGGGCCGGCGTTCGCGTCAATATGGCAGACGGCTCCGCCTTTTGCTGGAATCGTTGTCGTGAATGTCTCGGACCCATTCCGAACGCCATTCTGTGTGTTCAATAGGGTAACCGTTACCTCTCCGACCCAGTCTTTGCTGGCCGGGTTGCGAAATGAGAAAAAGTACCGGAATTTTTGCGATTTTCCCAGGAACCCATCTTCGGCGATCCGCTTAACCATAAGGCTTACAGCCGTCAGGTTTTGGGGCTTGGCTGCCTCTGCCTCCGCTGCTGATGTCTTTTCCAGCTTGGGCCGTATTTGTTCGGCTAGTGCTACAGGCCAGCTTGCTCGCGCGAAAAAGCGGGGATCCGATTTTTTCTTTTCTTCAAAACCGGCAATGAAAGCCTTGTTCCACTTGGAGTCTTTGACCCCGATATCAGGGTAACGCCTCACGGCCTCGGCCCGCCACTGATCGGCTGTTTGAGCGCGCGCCGGTGCTGCGGCTCCCGCAATCAGCAAAATTGCCAGCCATATAAGGTGAAGGGGTTTCATCTATTTGGGCTTTTTGTCAGGTTCGTGGGGCAACCCCCGGCTCAAGGCTGGGCGCCTTCAATAAGCAGGTAGACCGGTGTCCTCCAGTCTTCCGGGAGTTTCACCTTCGCGAACTGCAAGTACCTGTCCAAGTCAATGGGCCTGAAGTTTTTAGTTTCCGTCTTGGTTTCACCATTTGGAATGGTCGCAAGTGCCCAATGGTCCCCGAATGATCCGACCTCCATGCCGTATGCGTTGAAAATGCGGAATGTGTAATCAGGTTTCCGGGGCAGCTCGTTCGTGTTGAGGTAGGTAATGACCGCACTGGTTTTGCCGACCGTAATCCTTTTGATAAGGCCCCCATTCACCAGAATCTCCGGATCTGAAAGCGGGTACGCATGCAGGTGTAACTCGGGATTTGTTAGGACGACTTTCGGTAAAGTCGGCGCTTTCTCTTGAGCGCCCGGGGTCTGGCTGAAGGCGCAAACCGGCATCAGTAGGGCAAGGATTAGAATCAAAGGTTTCATGTTTTGGGTGGATTGGGGTTTCGGGGCTGTTGTTTTGCTTCTCGGCGCTCTGCCCGCTCGTAGATGTACCGACATTCCGCCAAGCGAACCCCCCTCTTCAAAGCTAAGGAAGTAATCGCGCGGATCGCGGTGGCCGAGACGGCAAGCGGTCCAGATCTTGTTTTCGCGCTCCATCTCGCCGCGTTTCCGCCCGATCTGGCCCCGGATGGTCTGGCAAGCGCGCTGGAAGAAATTGAAACGGTTCTCGATGATCTTGGTGGTGGGCGACTGGCTCTCAATGACGCGGAGCCCAAGGCCCTGCATGCCGCCGAGACGCAGCATTTCATCGGTATTGGCGTTTGCTAATTTGGGTCAAATGTTACCGCGAAACAATATGGCGCAGGAACTGAAACGGAAAGGATGGAGTTATCGGCGGGCGGCCCAAGCCCTCGGCGTCAGTGTTGGACATCTATTCCTCGTTACCACCGGCGCCCGCAAAAGCAAACGGCTTACCGACCGCGTTTTCGCCCTCCCCGAAGCGCCTCGCCACACTCGCCGCACTCCCAAAAAATGATCACAGACTCCACAGCAAAGGCCACGCTCAAAGATCTCCAGTCTGAAGCCGCTAAGCCACAACTAATCAATCGCGCCCCGGCGGCCTCGGGATCGCCTGAGCGGGAGACGCTCCGCAGCTTTCGGCCGTCCGAACCGGACGCGGCGCCCAGCCAGGAGGAGCGCCTGGGAGTAATCCGTACCGCTTCATTTACCCTGTGGTGCGACTCCAAACGCCGCTGGGAAAGCTGGCTCAAGCACCATCGCTGTGACCAGGCACCTGTTTCCGAATTGATCGGGCTGCCGGAGCCCCTGCGCGCCGCCGCCAAAGCCGAACACCTGCAATGGACGGCCGATACCGCAAAGCAACTCGGCAAAGCCCTTCGTTCTCTCCGCGCCTCCTACGCCATGGAGGTCGAAGCCTACGGTCTCTTTTCCAACTGATTTCCAATCCAAATATGCACACCACCACACCCTCCCAGCTGATTTCAATCAGCCCCGAGCTTCTCGAACCGCATCCCTCGCTGAGCGGTTTTCCGGAGTTGTCCAAGGACAAATACGACGCCCTACAGGCCTCCATCCTCGAACACGGCATCTTAGAGCCGATCGTGGCAGAGCAGCACGATCCGTTGGATTCCACTTATTACATCGTTGCTGGACGCAACCGCACGCGGATCGCAATTGAGCAGCACATTGCCGCTGTTCCGGTTCTGGTCCGGCCGGCCATGTCCCCGGACCAGGTGGTGGGCACATTGCCAGCCTCAACAGCGTCCATGACGAGCAGATCCAGCCCCTGCGCGAAGAGCTCGCCATGGTCGAGAGCAGTCTCCAGCTCTTTGTCACCAACAACCGCGCCACCCTCTTTCCCGAGGGCGGCAAGAAATCAAAGGAATACGCCAACGCCGTGATCGGCTTCCGCGACACGCCCTTTGCGGTGCGAGCGCTGGTCAAAGGCGACAAAGACGCGATCATTGCCGAGCGCCTTTCGCAGTTGGACTGGGGCGACCCGTTCATGGACTGGGAGCCTGTCCTGGACAAAAAAGCCCTCATCGCCGCGCGTCTGGCGTTGACCCATGAGCAGCTCCAGACCGTTGGGATCCAGATCATCGACGGGGAGCAATTCTACATCGCGCCCAAAGCCGCCAGCGCCGAGCGCGTAGCCCACAACCTCGCGGAGGTCGGCTAACATGTGCGACTGCATCAACAAGACCGAACAGGCTCTCAAGGAGTTTATGGCTTCTCCAAAGTCGCCCATGCGCACCGCACCCTCCGAGGTTTCCTGCGAAAACGTGATTAAGCGAATCAGCTTACGCCTGACACCCATCGGAAATGGTTTGAGGATCCCATTCAGTGCGGTCTGGAAAACGCCTGGCACGAAAAGCCGAAAGGTTCCGATCAACGTTGACGCCATCTTCTGTCCGTTCTGTGGAAACAGATTCCCCGAAGGAGTTGACTGCAAATGAGACTCAAAATTGTCCCTCGGGATCACGTTGCCGTTCCATTGGCTGTGACAACCTCCGGCCTCACGCTGGCGCAGATCGGCGCATTGGTCACGTTCAGCGCGTACCAAGAACTATGCCAAAGCCCGGAGCCCGATCCGAAAGCGATTGAGCAACTCAACTGGATCATGGGCACCGATGTCTTCGCGCTGGAAATGAAAGCGATGAAAGAGAAAGGCATCCTCAAGACCACCAAGGCAGTTGGATCGGACGGCAAAACGCTCTTCGTGCAAGTGGATCAACTTGGAGGCTGCCAATGAATAGCCGCATCCGGGTTGAAAACATCCCGGGCATGGGAATGGTCCGGACCGACCTGCCAACGGCCGGGGAACGCCGCTGCACAAGTGCCGCTAAAAAGCACCTGGGGCAAACACCCCAGGGCCGGACCCCGATTCCGAAATCCAAATCGGACCAGGCCGCAAAGCCGGATGTCAGGCAGGCGCCTGCCGGTGGCCTCAGCAAACCCCCAGAATCCGCAGAACCCCCAGAACGGCCTACAAACGCCGATCAGCCATCCGCCGCGCCTGAGCCCTTGCTAATCAATAAAAAAGCGTTTGCCGACTTTCGCGGGGCATTCCCGGGCGCGGCAAATGGCAAGTCAGAGTTCACATTAGAGAAATTCCGGGCGATGTACCCGGAGCCAGGCGATCAAACCCCATGTTTTGACCGGCTCAACGATTCCGAGCGGGCCTGTGATTATGAAGTGATCTTCTTCGCGATGCGGATCACAGGCGATCTCTGCTCATTGTTGAAGTCCCGCAATCTAGCCCAGACGGCTCAATACCGGCTTGCCTCGGCATGCACGCATTTGATGGACGCCTTGGCCCATCGCCCAGTTCCCAATGCGAAAGGAGGCCAGCCATGTTAGCTGACATCCTGCACTGGCTAACCGCAAACCCCGGCGCCCTGTTCAGCGGCGTGCTCCTTTCTGGCATGGTCATGATGGCGCTCAGTTTCGGCCTCGGCTACGACGCGGGCCACGGCATCGGCTATTGGCAGGGCCGCGACAAGCAAGAGGACATCGACCACGACGGGCAATCCCCCGCCATCGGCGGCGACCTGGAGGATCGTCCATGAAGATCATCCTAAAGATTGGTCGTATGACAGAGATCCTGCTCCCTGATGACAAAGGCGTTGCCACGGTCTTGAAAGTTCTGAGCCGTGGAATCGAGTGCAATGATCGTCTCTACCGGAAAGTGATCGTGGTCACTGACCAAGTGCCTGTGGAGATCAAGACTGTGCCCCGCGATGTAACCATCAAGCGGAGCGATGATCTCTACACGCCTAACTCTGAACTGGACGCCGATGCCCGTGGCCGCAAGCCGCTGGCCCTGCCCGAGCCCAAAAGCATCATCCTCTAAATCGCCATGCCAAACTCAACCGATCCACGAGACAAAGAGTACCTGAAGGAGATGGCCAGGGTCGTTGACTCCAAGTTACCCGATAACCATGGGTTCATCCTTCTGGCGTTCCCCTTCGGCGAGAGCCCGGACAACCGTTTGATCTACACGGCCAGCTGTCAGCGTGCGGACGCAATCAAAATGCTCAAGGAGTTCCTCTTTGCGCTCGGTGAATCGGAAGCCTGGATGAATCACATCCGCTAACCCAAGAACCCGCCAGAACCCCCAGAATGCGCCACTTCCACCTGCAACCCGCTCCCGACCGGATGACCACGCGCCCGGCGTCAAAGCCCCGGCCTGCAACGCCCGGCGCGCTCACTGGCCCGCTTTCGAATGAGCAGAAGGCCAGCGTCTGCATCCTGGCACGCGACGCGTACGCCTTGCAGTTTGTAGACCAGGAATACAGCGAGTGGCGCCGGGACCAGCAGCTGGCCGCCGTGGGCAAAGCCAGCCTATTGGATTGCACCCAGGACGATTTCCTTCGGCTGCGGAGCTGGTTCCAGAGGTTGGCAGGGGAAGAAGGCGACTCGATCCGGACCGGCACCCATCACACGACCGAGCCGCTGCGCGTGGCCATGCACAAGCTCTGTGAGCAGGTCCGCGAGCGCGGCCTTTCCATCGCTTACGCCGAGAGCATCTGCCAGCGCCAGTACAAGTGCCCATTGGAGAAGGCCAACGTCAAACAGGTCTGGTGCCTAGTCTACACAATCCGCAACCGCAGAAAGCCAACCAAATAATATGCGCCCCATCGACATCCGAAACGAAAACTGGGAATCCATCCAAGACCTTCTTACCGAGCAACGCGGCGAAGTCCTGGCTGCATGGCGAAACCTCGGCCCGGGCACAACCCGCGAAGTCGCGATCCGGTCCGGGATCGATCTGCTGAGCTTCCGGCCGCGCACAACCGAGCTACTGCAACTGTGCATGATCCAGTTGGCCGCCCGAAATGGTTTGGAAGGCGTTTACCAAGCCATCCCGGCGAGCTCTGCCCGCGCTTACTTCGAGACAACCCGCTTCGCAATCCTCAGCGAAGAGCAGCGCCGCCAAGAGCTAGCCTCCGCGCAATTTCCCACCTGACTTTATGACAACCACCCTAATCCAAATCGCAGAAGCCACCGCCGCTACCAACGCCGCAAACGTCGATAGCATTTGCGCCGCAATCATAGGCTCTGTCGCGTTGATCGTCATCGGCGTTGTCGTGGTCTGCTTATCGAAAAATTCATAGCCCCGCACTTAGGTCCTTTTAGTCCCTTACGTCCCTTAGGTCCCTTTCACACAACGCCCCACCCCCCAGAATGCTCGAGCAACTCACACTGGAATCCGCCACCGCCCCGCGCAAGGCCCGCAAAGCGCGTGCCGAGTATCTGCCGGACATCCACCGTCTCCTGCCCCAGTCGGCGGATGCCGAGCGCGGCGTTCTCTCTGCGTTCCTTCTGGACCCGCGCGAAGTGGGCGGGATCTGCGCCGAAGCCAAGCTTGCGGCCGACAACTTCCACCTCGGCGCGCACAAGACCATCTACAGCGTTCTCATGGAGCTCTGGGACGCCACCAAGCCCATCGACTTCATCACGCTTACCCAGATCCTCAGTGATCGCGGCTCGCTCGAAGCCGTGGGAGGCGCGGCTTATATCACCGAACTCTTCACCTTCCTGCCTACCGCGGCCAATGCCGCCTATTATATTGGCATCGTAGAAGAGAAAGCCACCTTGCGCGGCATGATCCGGGTATGCGCCGAGTTCGGCGGCCGCTCCTACGACGAACAGGAAGACGTGCCTGCCCTACTCAGCGACGCCGAAGCCGCCATTCTCGGCATTGCCCAGGATCGGATCCGGGGCAAAGCCGCTGACATGAAACAAAGCGTGCTCGGCGCGCTTACCGCCATCTCCACCCTCCACGAGCGCCGGGGCGAGATCTCCGGGCTTTCCACCGGATTCGCGGACCTGGACAAAATGACCGATGGCCTGCACGGCTCGGAAATGATCGTCATCGCCGCGCGCCCGTCCATGGGCAAGACCGCGCTTGCCATGAACATGGCCGAACACATCGCTGTGGATCTGGGCAAAGCCGTGGCCGTGTTCAGCCTGGAGATGAGCACACAGCAGCTGGTGCAACGCCTGCTCTGTTCCCGGGCCCGGGTTAACATGGCCCGGGTCCGCGATGGGTTCCTGAACGAACGCGATTTCCCAAACCTGCAAATCGCCGCGTCAAAGCTGGCATCTGCAAAGATGTTCATCGACGACACCTCCGCCCTGAGCATTTTGGAATTGCGGGCCAAAGCGCGTCGGCTCAAGCAGCAGCACAACATCGCGGCGATCTTCATCGACTATATCCAGCTGTTGCGGTCCACATCCCGGCGGGGCCAGGACAACCGCCAGATTGAGATTGCCGAGATCAGCAACGGCCTCAAAGCGCTGGCCAAAGAATTGGATTTGCCGGTCGTGGTCCTCGCACAGCTCAACCGCAACCCGGAGAACCGCGGACCGAGCGGTTCTGGGGGGGGAGCAGGCCGGCCGCGTCTTAGCGATCTGCGCGAATCGGGTAGCATCGAGCAGGACGCGGACGTTGTTGGCCTATTGTTGCGGGATGAGTATTATGCCGATAGCGACACGGAAAAGGAGGCGCTCAAGGGCATGGCCACGTTGATCATCGCCAAATCGCGCAACGGGCCCGTGGGTGATCTGCCTTTAACATTCCTCAAAGAATTTACCCGGTTCGAAACCCGGGCGTCTGAACCCTCAGAAGCCTAAGCCCCCAGAACGAACCCCCCCAGAATCCAGAACTCTCCAAATGGCCAAACCACCCACCCCAACGCAAGCGCCCCAGATGGTCACCATCTACCCGGCTGGCCTCAAGCTCCGGGTCAGCCCGGAGGAACCTCTGGCCCCGTGGCCCGCGCATGTCCCGATCCCCAACAGCATTGGCGTTTTCGAGTGGATCGCGGATCCTGCCAACCCGACCGCTTTCAAGCCCATGATCCGGGTCCAATCGAGCATGGTCCGGATGCGGATGGGGATCACCGAAGAGCTGGGGCTCGGGCTGAGCTACAACAGCCTGCGCCGACTGATGCTGGCAGGGTTCGTGCGCAGCATCCAAGTAACCCCCGGCCAGAACGCCTTTTGTTTGCAGAGCTATTACAAGCACGTCGCCGCCGTCGCCGCCGATGCCGAGTTTTGGACCGGCCACAACCTCAAGCGCTACATGGAGACCTTGGCACCATGAGCGAGGGAGCACGGATGATCCTTTCCCCTAAGCAGAGGGCTGTGATCCAGTTCGTTCGGGAATCAGGCTCCATAACTGTCGCGCAAGCTGTGAAACTGATTGGCGGGAACATCTACACCAATGAAGCGTTCCATTGCGGCAACGTGCTTCGGAATATGGCCAAGCGCGGATTGCTCGAACGATCAGCCCGGGGCGTCTATATCCATTTACAAGCGCCAGACCACGGATTGTTGGATGGGATGAACCCGAGGGCTCAGCGATGAGAAACGCCACATCAAAACCTCCGCGCCGATTTGTTCGGATGTTCAAGCCCCAGTTTGTTCCTTTAATTCAATCGGGCAGCAAGCGGACCACGCTTCGACCGATCCCAAAGCGGAGGCCAGAAGCCGGGGATGTCATCGATATCCGGGAATGGGCATCGCTGCCTTATCGATCCAAACAACTCAAGATCCGCACCGCTCCGATTGTGATTGTGCGCGATGCGGTGATTTGGGATGACGGCCTAGTTTTGGATGGTCTCATGCTCGGTTCCGAGGCCATGCTTGATGCTATCGCGAAAGCAGACGGCTTCGATGGTTGGGAGCAAATGTACGATTGGTTCAAGCGTAGCTACAGCCTGCCCTTTCATGGAATCCTGATCTGCTGGGATCCTGATCGGGCGTGCCAATGGAGGCAGGTTCCCGATGGTGAAGAGTGCGGACAGATGGCAACGCATTGCCATTCAGAATCCACTTTGCGCTACTGCGACCGACATGCAGCGGCCTTTAGCGGCACGATCAAATTAGAACTCCTGGCATAATCAATGAGTGAGTTTCTTTTCGGCCCAACGCCCCACCAAGAGGCGATCGACTTCCTCCAGAGCAAGCCGATCGTCAGCAAGGAAGTTTTCGACAAGCTTTTGCCTGAGCTCAAAGCCCGGGCCTTTGTCATTTCCGGAGTCGAAGATGCCAACGTGGTTGGCGCGATCCGGCGCCGTCTCTCGGATCTCCCGGCCGGCGTGCCGTGGGATAAAATAAAGAAAGACATCGCCGATGACCTGCATCCCTTCCTGGCCAACCCGGAAGATCCCGAAAGCCGGATCGCTGCCGAGCGCCGCGCCGAGTTGCTGCTGCGCACCCACGGCTTCCAGGCGTACCAGGCGGCCGCGTACGAAGTCGGTGAGCGTCAGGCTGACGTCTTCCCTTATCTCCAGTACAAGAGCATGGGCGACGGCAAGGTGCGCCCCGCCCATGCCTCCCTGGATAACATCGTTCTGCCCCGGGACCACGAGTTTTGGAGCAGCCACACCCCGCCCTGGGATTGGGGCTGCCGATGCCAGGCTATCCCGATCTCCGAGGATGACCGGGCTGACCTGGTCGAAGCGGACAAAGGCAAGCCGCTGGATAGTCAGAACGTCCTGGGCGAATACGCCCAGGCGGATCTCACCGCCACGCGCCGCCTGGTCCGCAACGGGGTGAGCCACAACGTCTCCAGCCCGGCGGAGCTGGGCAAGCCCAACGCTTACCAGAGCCATGTCGGCGATCTGCGTTTGTCCCTGGACGAACTCAAAGGCCGGTACGATGCCCAGACATGGGCCGAGTTCCAAACATGGGCCCAGGGCCAAGCCATCCAAGAAGGTGTCAGCGTCTGGGACTGGTTGCAGGGCAAAGCCCTGGCAAGCTCGGGGACAAACCCTCAGCCAACTCCTCCCACAGCTCAGCAGTCGGCCAAACCCGCAAAAAAAGGGAAAGCGCCAAAGAAAGGCAAACCGGTTGCCATACCGTTGCGCCAGTCCCCTGTGAGCAACGCCTTGGATGTGATCATCAAAGGTCCGCAGAAAAAGCAGGTGATTAACGCGATCAATCAAATCGACATTGCCCACGACGACGGCACCCTTCCCAAGATCCGCGTCGATGGCAAAACCGGGAAAAATGCTCTTGGCGAGTTTGATCCCACCAACCATAGGATCGGGATCCGGGCAAGTGGTACATGGCCAGGCCTGACGATGTGCCACGAGGCCGGGCACGCCCTGGACCGCCACGCGATGGGGGTCGTTGGAAAGTGGGCCTCAGCGTCCGCGCCGGAGTTTGCCGAGTGGCGGGCCGCCATGGATGTGAGCCATGCGATCGCGACAATCTCCAGCTTCCCGCCAAGCCCAACCCGCAACTATTTCCTGTCCAAGCATGAGCAGTGGGCCCGATCCTACGCCCAGTATATCGCCGTAAAGACACAGGATCCCCAGTTGCTCGCTGATCTGGACCGGGTCCGCACCTCGGGCGCCGGATGGCGTCAATGGGCCGACGATGACTTTAAGCCTATCGCCGAGGCCATAGATAAGGTATTCAAGGGGTACAACTGGATATGAACGAAGATCCAAAGATAACCGACATTCTGACCCGCCTCGGCCGGGAAGAGATTTCCGCCGAGGATGCCAAGAAGCAGCTCGTGGCCGCTGGCCTGCATCCCGCCGATGCCGATGACCTCGTTTTCATCGGTCAAGGCGGCTCGGATGTGATCGGGCCTTTGCCGGGGTCCGATGCTCTTTAGTCCCTTCCGTCCCTTCCGTCCTTTAGGTCCCTTCCAATGAGTTTGCAGATCCGAGACGGCATCAGTCCGGAGCTGGCTCGCAAAGCAGCCGCGCTTCGAGATCGCAAACCGATCTTGGAAGCCATGGGGCTTCAACTCGTTAGCATTACCAAGCGGGCTTTCTCGGATCCCGGTCTCCGTCCTGCGCCATGGGCCGCGCGCAAAAAGCCAGCCTCGCACAGCCTTCTGCGACTCAGCGGGGCCATGTGGCAATCCATCCGGATCAGCGATCTCAACAACTGCCAGGTCACCGTGGGCAGCGACCGCATATACGCCGCGCTTCAGCAACTGGGCAGCGGCAAGGGCAGCGGACGCGGCTCAGGCGTTCCAGCCAGGCCTTTCTTCCCATTCACCAAGAGCGGCGTCATGACCGCGACCGCAGAAGACAAGATCCGCAAAGTGGCGCTGGCGAAACTCGCCAACCTGCTGCGCACATAAAGCCCCCGATTCTCGGCGTTTCAGCTTTTAGCTTTCGGCTTTTAGCTTTCTCTTCAGCAGCAGCTGGGCAGCGGCAAGGGCAGCGGACGCGGCTCAGGCGTGCCAGCCAGGCCTTTCTTCCCATTCAGCAAGAGCGGCATCATGACCGCCACCGCAGAAGACAAAATCCGCAAAGTGGCGCTGGCGAAACTCGCCAACCTGCTGCGCGCATAAAGCCCCCGATTCTCGGCGTTTCAGCTTTTAGCTTTCGGCTTTTAGCTTTCTCTTCGGCTTTTAGCTTTCTCTTCAAAAGGGTTGCCAGCGTTTCCAGCGCTCATAGGCGATCCCTAAAAGCGTGGCAGGCTCGCCCTTGTGCAAGCCGCCACATCCAAAACATCCCACCGCCTGCTAGCCCTTTCGGCTACGGCGTTTGCTGGGAAGCTTGTGGCGCTGCAAGCAATCAAGAATGACGCGCTGACCGGTGCCGCGCTGCCGACCCGGCTCAAGCTCCTGAACTGGGGCGACAACCAATCCACCCAGGGCGTCATCCGCGTAGGCGACGCCACGGTGGCCGCGCTCGCCGCCAACCAAGCCAAGTTCGGGTACGACCGGATCTGCCTGGACTTCGCGCACAACAGCCTCGAAGGGCATCCCAACTTCCAGCGGGATCCCCGCAAGGCCCGAAAACACAACCCGCAACAAAACCCGCCTCATCTATGGACTTCAAACTTCTGCTCATCACGCTCCTCGGCCTCGCCGCAACTGCCACCGATCCCGAGATCATGGATGCCGCCAAAGCCTTTGCCGACAAGGAAAAGACTGAGGACAAGCCCGCCGATGATGCCAAGCCCGCCGATGGGGCAGAGATCAAAGCGCTCTCTGTCGCCGTCAAAGGCCTCTCGGATCGTTTCGATGACACGACCCGTGCCGGTCTCCTGGCTGGCGCTGCTGCTGCTGGCAAGCTTGTCCCGCTCAGCGTGCAGAAGCTGCCCATCGCGGATCTGACCGCGATCATTGCCGAGCTGCCCGCCGGCGCAGTGCCGATCACGGCGCAGACCACGGGCATCCAAGCCCATGCGGCCACCGTCCAGATGGATGAATCCATCTCCAAGGATGTCTGCCGTCAACTCGGGATCTCCGAAGAGGACTACAAGAAGGCCAAGTAAGTCCCGCGCCATCCACTCTCACACGCACCTCCCCGTACCTACTCAATTATGATCTCCACTCCTTACAACGCTCCGCAACGCAACGGCGTTTTCCTTGTCCTGACTGTCGCCGCTGCAACCTTGCTTTACCCAGGCGGACTCGTCGCGCTGAACGCTGCCGGGGCCGCTGTGCCAGCAACGGACACCGCCGGTCTCCAGGTGGTGGGCCGCTGTGAGGGCCTCTTTGATAACAGCACGGGCGCTGCCGGGGACATCGTCGCAACTATCCAGCGCGGCGTTTTCCGCTACGCCAACAGCGGGAGCGATCCCGTTGCCCAGGCTGATATCGGCAACATCGCTTTCATTGAGGATGATTCGATCATCTGCAAAGTCGGGGCCACCAACAAAGTGCGCGCCGGTCGCATCGTGGATGTCGATGATGATGGTGTCTGGATCGACACCCGCCAGACCGGCCAGCCTTACACGCTCACCGCCGTCACCGTGGCAACCGCCAACGGCTCCGATGCCGGAACCACGCAGGCCCTGGCCAATGCGCTCAAGACGGCCGTCAACGCCGTCATCGTGGATCTGGCCGCCATCAACGCCCGCACGATCTAAGCCGTACTTCTCAGCTCGCAGGTTCAGCCTTTTCCTTTTCATCCACCCAAGCCCCGCTCTTTTATGCAAATCAATCAACCCGCTCTCAACGCCCTCACCAAGGGTTTCCGTGTCATCTACGAAGCCGCCTTCCAAGCCGGCGACCCCATGTACAAGGGCCTGGTGTTGGAGGTGCCATCCACCAACAAGGAAGAGGTCTATGATTGGCTGGGGTCCATCCCGGGCATGAAAGAACTCGTGGGCGAGATCCAGCTCGGCAACCTCTCCGCGCACGGCTACACGATCCGCAACAAGGAGTGGGAGAACACGATCGAGGTCAAAGAGATCGACATCTCCACAGACCGCCTGGGGATCTACAACCCGCTCTTTGCCAGCCTGGGCCAAGTCGCTGCCCAGCATCCCGACGCACTCGTAGCCGGCCTGCTCATTGGCGGGTTCACCACCAAGTGCTACACCGGCAAGAACTTCTTCGATGCCAACCACGAGCCCGTGGCTGGCGGCACCAAGTTCAGCAACAAGGGCACCAAGAAGCTGAGCGCTGCAAATTTCGACACCGCCCGGACCAACCTCAAGAGCCGCCTCAATTCCGCAGGCCGGCCCATGAACTTGGGCCGCAAGCTGGTCCTGGTCGTGAGCCCGCAGAATGAGACCCTCGGCAAAGAGATCCTCCAAGCCGACTTCATCCAGGCCAACGCCGCCGCTGTGAGCAACGTCCGCAAAGGCGACGCCACTTTGGAAGTCTGGCCTCAGCTGGCCTCAAGCCCGGACATGTGGTTTCTCCTGGAGATCGGCTACGTCATGCGGCCCCTCATCTTCCAGACCCATCAGGTGCCACGCTTGAACGCCTGCAACCAGCCCAATGACAGTCACGTCATCCTCAAGCACACCTTCATCTATCAGGCTTACGGCGTCTACAACGCCGGGTACGGCCTCCCAGAGTTCGCCTACGGCTCCACTGGCGCAGACGCTGCCTAACCGCAGCCCACAGATTCATCGCCCGGGCCCAGTAATGGGCCCGGGCAAGCTTCCAAAAAACGCTGCCCACTTTTAGCCCGCTCTCCAAATGCCCGCCTACGTTCTGCTCTCCGATCTTTCTGGCAAGATCCCCAGCCCATTCCTCATTGAGGCGCTGGACGATTCATCCTCGGGCTCTGCCGATGCCGCGATCTGGAACCAGATCGCTGCGGATGTGGCGCAGGAAATCAACGGCATCCTCGGCCAGCGGTTCACGGTCCCTTTCGCTAACCCGATCCCGGACATCGTTGCCAGCTCGGCAAAGACCCTGGCTTGCGAGGCCATCTACATGCGCCGCGGCAAAGCGGGCAAAGAGAATCCTTTCGATACCGCCGCCTCGGATGTTCGCAAGCTGCTCAAGGCCATCGCCAATGGCGAGAAGCCACTTACGCCCACAACCAACCGGGCCAAACCTTCCGCGTCTGTGGTGACCGAACCCGCCGCGACTTCCTCCAGCTCCAAACGACTCTCCGCTTAAAATTGCCATGGCCAATAATCCTACCATCAAGGGCGACACCACGGTTCTCTGGGGAACCGGGGGCGGCACAGAGATCAGCGGCATCATCGTCAGCGTGCGCAACCAGCGTACCTCCGAGATGGTGGAAGTCGCCGACAACGACGGCTTCACCGTCAGCGCCATCTTCTTCAACCAGAAGAACGAGTGCGAGGTGGAGATTATTGTTCAGACCGCGTACCCCGATCTGGAGAATGGCGATGACGTTACGATCATGGGCGTCGAGTGCATCGTACTCAACTCCGAGAAGATGTGGGAGCAGAAGGGTGTCCGCAAGCTACGCGTCAAAGCCACCAAGTGGGATGGCATGGCCGCCCAACCCTCGATTTGATTTTCGCCCCGTCTGCATTGTGGCGGGGCAAAGCAGGGCATAGAGCGCGGGGTATGGCCCGCGACGGGGATAGCCTCCCTGGATGAACACCTGCTCATTTTTCCTAAATATCATGGCTAAACCAAATCCAAAGCACCGCCGGAAACCCGGCAAGACCGGCTCTGTGGAAACCGGTGAAACCGGCCCCCAGAACCCCCAGAACGGGTTCACGCCAGCGCAAGTCGAAGCGGCTGATAAAGCCCGCGAACGCAGCACGCAGAGCACGCCAACCGTTGTCATCGACGCGTTCCTGCCAAGCCGCGTCATGGCGGGCGACGTTGCCTTCCAGCCTATGACCATGTCCGTCATCATGGCCCTGCAACGGGTCGGCTCCGGTCTGCTCCGCGCGGACGCCCACTTCTCCATGAGCGACATCGCAAACGCGCTCTGGATCATGATTACCCCGATCGCTGATGTCCGGGCCGCTCTCGCACAGGAACCCCAGCCGGGTGTTTTCCCGGCCATGGCCCGCGCCGTCGATGCCATGACCGATTCCATTCCGGTCAACCTCATCCCCAAGCTAGGCGAGCTCCTCAATGCGCGCCTGGTCGATGCTTTCAAAACGGCCGTCCCGTATGGAGTCGATAAATCCACCGGCGCGGATGGCGATTTTCCGGCGGCCCGGACGTAGGGGCCGGGATCGGGTGGATCCTCACTCTCACCGACACACTGGCCCATGAGTACCCAGCTTGGAGCCCCGACCATGTTCAGGACCACGTCAGCCTCCCGAAATGTTTCGCCCTCTATTCGGCTATCTGCGCCCGGTACGATCTCAAGCCCCAAGGCCCCACGTACGCCGAGCAAGAAATGATCGCCGCCCTTAACCTGGTTGCACCGCTCGCACCATAATCATGGACGCCCTTTCGCCAGCCGGTTTGCTTTTAGATCTGGAGACTACCTTCAAGCCATGGATCTTGGCCCGCAAAGGCTTTTACTCCTTGGCCGGGGATCCCGGCGATGTGCTCGAAGCCCTTGCCGATAAGCCGCTGACCTTCCGCGTAGTGCTCGCGTGGGGCGGCGACGAGGATCAGACCGGCCAGGAGCAAGCCGGGATCGTGACGAACACCTTCGAGGTCTGGATCATCAAAGCCAAGGGCTTGCGCCTAAAGGCCGGAGACCACTTGGTGCGCGGGGATCCCGCCTTTCTGGAACTGGTCAGCGATGTGCGCGCTTTCGTGCGCGCCCATGAATGGCCTGCGGAGATCACCCAGGAGCGGTGCCTGTACACGGGCTGCCGGCCGATCGATCCCGAGCTTAGCCTGGTCATGCCCACGAGCGGCTACAAGATGACTTTCCAGTTGATCGCCGCCATGCCCGTCTATGAGGAGGCCGCGCCATGAATCTCGCCGCCATCATGACCCTGGAAACCAAAGGGTTTACCAACCCTTTGGCCGGAGCCCAAAGCGCTATGTCGGGGCTCATGGCCAAGATGGGGCCCGCCGCCATCGCCCTGGCTGGCGTGGCCGCTGCCGGCGCTGTCGCGGGCGGCGCATTCTTCGGCCTCAAGAAAGCCATTTCCGAAGCCGCCGACATGGAAACGATGGAAACGAGCTTTTCCGTGTTGCTCGGCTCCATGGATGCCGCCAAGGCCCGCATGGCTGAGCTTTCCCAGTTCGCCGCCGCGACTCCTTTTGAGCTGCCCGAGATCGCGGCCGCCTCGCGCACACTACAAACGCTCACTAAAGGAGCGATGGCCACGGGCGACGGGCTGACTTTGATCGGCGACGCGGCCGCCGGCACTCAGCAGCCCTTCCAAGAAATGGCCAACACGGTCGGCAAGGCTTATGCCGCGCTAAACAACGGCGGCGCCGCTGGGGAGGCTCTCAACCGGTTGGTGGAGCTGGGGGTGGTTTCTTTCGAGGCCAAGACCAAGATAGAAGCCCTCCAGGCATCGGGCCAGAAAGGCGCGGCCGTCTGGGGCATCGTTGCCCAGTCCATGGGCCAGTTTTCGGGCATGATGAAGCAGCAAAGCGGCACATGGAACGGGCTAATGAGCACGCTCCAGGATAGCATCAACGGGGTGTTCCGCGCATTTGGAACGCCGTTGCTTGATGCGCTGAAACCGATCCTAGGCGACACGATCATCATGACCGATCAGCTCTGCGCGAAAGCGACGCAATGGGGCCAGGCCATGGCCGATTCCATCACGTTCGCCCGCAACCTTTTTGCCGATGGTAAAATGGGTGAGACCGCCGGCCTGGCACTCCGGGTCGGCTTTGCAGACGCCGTCAATTACCTGGCCAAGAAACTCAACGAGCTCTGGGATGCCACCGCTAAAATGGTCAGCGGCAGCGGCGATGGCATACTGTCGGGTTTGATCACCGCGTTTGACGGGATCGGGAGCATGATATCAGCCAGCATCAAGCGCGCGTTTGTGGATGGTCTTAAGGATGTCAGCGTCCTGGGCATAGACGTGCTTTCGGATAAGAACGCCAAGGCCATCAACGCCAGCGCAAGTATGGATGATCTCAACGCCGAGCTGCAATTCAAGGAAAGCGGGGCGCAGATTAAGGCGGGGATCGGCAAAGGCTTCATCGGCGGCTTGATCGGCGGCCTCAACACGGATCTGGTTGAGGCTCGCCTGAAGCTCAAGGAGACGGTGAAAAAGTATATGCCCACCCGTGGGCCGGAATTTGAAGGCCCGCCGGTCCCGGCCCGCGGCGAGCCAGAGGGCGCCGCTGTTGTGAAATCCAAGAACGGTAATGCGCCCCAGGGCGACCGCCTTGCTAAGATTGGCCTCTTCGTGGGCGGCGGCGGCCCTGCCAACGAGCACGCCCGCAAGACCGCTGACCACACGGCCAAGCAACTGGTGCTCACTGAACGCGTTATCAAGGCCTTAGGTAAACTGGTGCCGGACAATGACCAGCGCTTTGCGGCCTTCGCTTAACCCGGCACACAGATTCTTATGGCTAAAATCATTGTTTGGAAGGGTACAAAATCGCTTCAAGAGCAGCCCGATAGCCCTGTTTACGAGAATGGCAGCAGTGGCCCCAAATACACGCGGACCTGGGAAGGCCCGTATGCTGCTTGCACGGCAGCCCAGCCGACGCGCCTGTCCACGATCCCCGGCACACCCGCCGGATTCCTGGTCGATACCGTGCGGGTTAATCGCGCGCCGGGGGAACGCGGGATCATGGTCGTTACCTTTGCCCCGGCTCCGGTCAAGGATTACACGTTTGAAAACAACGAGACCCTTGAGATCGAGTGGATCGAAGTCCAGAAGCCACTGGAAACCCATCCGATGTTCAATGCCGCCTCGGCCACTTCGGTCCATCCCAATGCGGGCCTATACGAGCTTAGCGACGATGACTGGGATACAATCGACGAATGGAAAAGCGCAGACCGCGCCCGCAAACGCGAAATCATCCTAGAAGAGTCCACTGCGGAAGCCCTGGCCTTCATTCACCGCCTACAGCGCGGGCAAGATAGTTACGTGCTTTACTGTCCCGTTGGCCGTCGAACCCGCAAATACGCCACGGCCCCGGTATGCACCCGAAGCGGGCTCCCGCAAAACCCTCCAGCCGCCATCAAGGTCTCAGGCTACGTCTACTTGAAGACTGCCGACCGGGCCACGCGCGACCGGACATGGACCCGCACCGAGGAATGGACCGGGGCGGATGAAATCGATACCGAAGTTTACGCAGGCTAGACCATGCAGATCCCCAACGAGCCAGAGAAGGGCCAGCCCATCACAGCCGAGTGGGCCCGCCAGATTGTACGGCTGCTCCGCGCGCTATATCCGCGCCCTTCGCCCGAAGTCTTCCCGCAAGTCCGCCCGGGCGGGACCACCTTTAAGATCCGAGCTCAATCTCCCGGCCGGGCCGCATCCGCGCCCTGCAACCTCAAATGCACCGCCGGGGCTGTGGAAGAGGTTAATAAGATCTTCGTGTCATGGGGCACGATCTGCGGACGCCAGCCCACGGGATTCAGCGCCAGCGACACTTTCAGCCTAACCCCGGCAGGCGATACGGGCTATGTCTATGCCAAGGGCGTTGCCAATACGGACACGCTGCAATGGGTTTCCGCTGCCGTTATCCAGTCCGCCAACCCATTTCTCCACAATACGACCACCATCGCCTACCGCATGATAGGCTCCTGGGACACCGTTGATGGCGCGCTCAAAGTTGAGCCCCTCTGCGGCAATGTGGATTTTGATCTCTGCGACCTGGCAGCTGCCGACATCGTGCCCTAGCTATGCGCGACTGCCTATGGCCCGTGAGCTCCATCGGAATCGCATTCACGTTCGATAGCGTTTACACTCCCCCAGGCGCCACGACTGTAACCACCACCGCTGCGGCGTCATTCACGCTCACTCGCAAACCCTTTGCCGATTACCTGATCGATTCCGGTTTAGGCCCTGCTGGGCTCTGCCAGGATTCTCCGCTGGCGCGTTATTCCGATGACGGTGCGGCGGGGCTGGCCCCCGGGGAGTTCGTGCTCGTCATGCCAGGCGATGGCGCATCGATCATACTCGCCAGCCCCGCCAGCGGCCAATGCTGTGCGCCGTGTTGGGCCGCCCTGATCATGCGCCCGCCGGCGGATCGCCTGATCGCTGGCACGCAAACCACAGAGGAGGATGGCGAGGATCCCGTAACAGTCGATCTCTACGCGACAATAAATGCCTACGCCATTCACCCGGTCTCCAGCCGCTTCAACCGTCGCACCTCCCGGGCGTTGACCTGGGAGGGTGCCCAGGATGATCCGCCCGTCCCGCCCATCTTGGCGGATATTGCCCTAACCATGGCTGTGGCCGGCACGCCCGAAACCAACGCCGAGCTTACCATCATTGCCGATCCCGGCGCCGAGGCTACTGTCCTGGGCAGCTTCTCCTATCTTTGGACCGCTCCCGATGGCTGCGAGCTCCGTTTCCGTGGATCCCGCGTGTATGCGATCGGAACCAACATCCTTGTGGACCGCTGGACAGGATCATTCCAGGTGCTTTCCGTGCCGGCGGGCCAAACAGGGCCCACTGATGCCGATATCCGCATAACCGCCGAGACGGGCGGGATCCGGATCGCCTTCATCGGACGCTACGCGCATCTGGACGTTGACGAGCCCGCCCTCGAAACCAACGAGACCGTCTGCGGCTCTCTCGTGGATGTAAATACCCACACCAATTATCATGGAGGGTATGCATCCGACTCGCCGCCCCCAGTCTCCGATAACGCTTTCAGCAAAATCGGCATCGATATCTACGATACCCCCGACCCCGAAGCTGGCCCCTTCATCGTGGGTATCCTCTCCGGACGCACGGTATTTGCCGACAGCGAGTGCCCCCAGGACTACAGCGGCTCCCACGATTGGTCTTTGACCGAGCGCGTCCAGCTAGACCCATTGCCCGCCGATTCCACCGTGATCCGCACAAGCGCCGCAACGATCACGGTCACATGGTCCTAGATCGTGTATCCCCAGCCCACCCTTCGCGCTCGCTAATTCCCTCGCCATGCCCTTAGAGCGCTGGATCCTCGATAAACGCCTGGCCGTCTGCCGTGCCTGCCCCCGCGCCCCGGCCTGCCCGGCTATCGCCAGCACGCTCGCTCTGGAAACCCGATGCCCCGAGCAACGCCACCCCACCCGCGCCGCCGAGATCGCCGCCCGCGCCTGGCCCGCCGAAGCCCCCCGCCTCTCCGGCTGCTGCGACCCCATTCCCCCGCGCCCCGCCTAGCCCCCGCGCCCGCTCCGCGCCGCCGCCGCCTAGCCGCAGCAAGCGACCCGCACCCACCCCGCCGTGCCGCCGCTCCACCCCCGCGCGGCCCTCGAAACCCGACCCTTTCCCGCGTACCCCCTCCAACCCTTTTCAACTTCGCGCCAGCTATTTCAACTAACCCTTTTCAACTTTTTCGCTGGGTTACAGCTGATCGGCCCCAAACCCAGCCCCCCAGCCCCCCAGCCCCGATCCAACGGCCCCCACTCCCCCTGATAAGGTGGCAGACACTTTGGGCTCCGGGGAGGCGGCAGGGCGGGGGGCGCGGCCGATTCTGTTGGTATGAGGCAACTACGACTCAAGGCGGACGAGGATTGCGACGCCGGCTACTACCACTGCATCTCACGGTTCGCCCACCAGGCGTTCCTCTTCCAGGACGCCCAGATGCAGGATCCCGCGCCGGCCCGAGCGCTTTCTTTACGAGGAAGGGCGCGAGGTGGGGGGCGGCCCTACCCCGGACGGGGTCGTGGCCCGGCGGGCCGGGTTTTCGGAGGCGGAGGTGGACTCGGTGGTCCGCTCCAAGCGCTCATCCTGCTTAACGGCACGCAATACGTCGAAGCCGCGCGCGTGCTCGGGGAGAAGCTGCACCGGGAGGCAAAGGGTGACGTCGCCGCGATGATCGAACTTGGCTTCCTGCGCTGTCTAAGCCGACCTCCCGATGCGCGCGAACGGGCGCGAACGGGAGATCATGCAGCAGCTCTACCGCGAGCAACTGGTTTACTTTCAAGGGAAGCCCGGTGAAGCCGCCGCGTTGCTCAAAACCGGCAACACCCAAGCCGGCGCCGACATACCCGCCCCCGAGGCCGCGGCTGCCGCAGTGCTCGCCCAAACATTGATGAACCACGACGCCTGCATCGTGAAACGCTGAACCGCCCATGAATCCCGCATTCAACTTCCCCGGTCGCCGCCAGTTTCTTAATCAGTTTGGCATGGGCTTGGGCGGAATCGCGCTCGCCGACATGCCTCTCATACGCGCCCGAGCAGCATCCGCAGTTGATCACGGCGTTCTCGGCCAGCCACATTTTGCGCCCAAGGCCAAGCGCATCATTTATCTTTTCATGTCGGGCGGGCCGTCGCAACTCGACCTTTTTGATTACAAGCCGCTGCTCAATAAGCGCAACGGCGAGAAGCTTCCCGACTCGGTCCGCAGTGGGCAGCGGCTCGGGCAGGAAAATGCGAATCTTCCCTCCTTCGTCACCAGGACTGGGATCATCACGGCAACCTGCCGGGTTCTTTGCCCGGCCTATGCCGCGAAACCGATCAGCCCGCGGCCGCGCTGATCAAGGATTTGAAAGCGCGCGGTCTGCTCGACGATACGCTCACGTGCATGACTTCCATGCCACGCTGCTGCACCTGCTCGGCATCGATCACGAGCGGCTGACGTACAAGTTCCTAGGCCGCCGCTACCGGCTCACCGACGTGGAAGGCAAGATCGTCAAAGGCATTCTCGCCTGAGGAGCGCCCGTAGGCCGCTTGTGAGTTTCATCGCCGAGCCCGCCCGTCGCCCGACGCCGGTCGACACTGGAAGGCCGAAGGCCTGAACTATTCTAGCCCAGGGCGTTGCCCCATAAGCGCTAACCCCCTAGAACTGAGATTAGGGTGCCCTTTCTGGGCTCCGCCGTCTGTGGGGCCCGCATCCCAGGGCGTTGC
>JAYVTN010000171.1:0-3072 GCA_043788785.1 Spartobacteria bacterium
CGTTTAGGTCCCTTTGGTCCCTTTGGTCGGTCGGCTACGGGCTACTTCCAGCTGTAATGGTCCAGGCCGTAGATCAAGGCGCTGCCCAGGAAGCCGACCACGCCGACCAGGAGAGCCCCTACAAGCAAGGCTCCGCGGAATCGGGTCCGCTCCGGGCTGCCTTCCTTGCAAGCGCCAGCGAAAACGAGCACGGCGCAAACCGAGGCCCAGAGTGCGGCGCCTGTGCCCAACCAACGATGCCAAAGGAGGATGGCGGCGGATTGGCCAACGTAGCTGGTGAAGTATGCGTTGACCCAACCCAAGGAGGCGGCCGAAACCGCGCTCAGCGCTGCGACGACCATTAAGAAGCGGACCGTTTGCAGCCATGCCTCCCTCCGCGAGGCCCACGCGAGCAGTTCAGCGAGCACCGCCACATTGATGAGGGCCACTGGGAAGTGGGTCGATACAGGATGGAAACGGCCTATCCAACGGAGCAGCCGCTTCCACACGGGTAACCCGATCTGGAGCACCACTGGCGCAGCGTTGGCCGGTTTGGCTCGGGCTAGCAGGTTCGGAGGCAATTCCCCAGGTGCCCCGATCGATACCCAATGCCGGACCGCCTCCTTTTCGGCTTTGGTCAGCGGTCCCACTTTCGCATCATCCCCGGGCATCTCATCCTCTTGGACCATCCGGTAAAGCTCAGACTTCTCCGGGTTGCCTTTGACGACGTAGTCGGGTACCGAGCTGACGCGCTTGAGGTCGAGTACGAAACCGAACTTGGCCTTGGGTCGGGGCAACTGCGCGCCATGGCAGTCAACGCACTTGGCCTCGAAGATGGAGAAAACATCCGCGGCCGCTTTCAAGCGTTCAGCTTCTGTCGCCTGCGAGACTTCAGCGCCGCGGGCGGCAAACGTCAGCAGGGAGAGCAGGATTGAAAGGACAGCTGTTTTCATAGGGGACACGCTTGGTAAGCGCCGGAAGACTCACTTTATTAGGATGGAAATGAGAACGCGGGAAGCCGAAATGAATCCGGCCGCAGACCGTATTTGCGGATTGCGGTTTGAGCCGGGCGAGCCTCGGATGCGGAGCCATTCTAGTGGGAGTCGGGGTGTGGCAGCGTTGGGGTGGGCCACCGGTGGGTCACCCGGGAATTCCAGAGCTCCCGCTGTGGTGGGCCGGTTGGGCATTGCTGGTACCTCTCGCGCTCGCAGCCGGTGCGGCAATGGCTAAAAACATCAATCTTTCGCAGGTATCCTCGGCACCCGCATGATTGTCGAGGATGAGAACGGTCGGAAACGCTTTGAGTTCCAGCGGGGCCCGCTTTTTTCCAACATCATCTTGGGCGACGAGATCAACCGGGCAACGCCCAAGACGCAGAGCGCGCTCCTCGAAGCTATGCAGGAGAGGCACGTGACAGTGGGCGGGATCCAATACGATTCAGCAACCCTTCCTGGTGCTTGCCACACAGAACCCGCTGGAAATGGAAGGCACCTACGCCCTCCCCGAAGCCCAACTAGACCGTTTTTTCTTCAAGCTGAAGGTGCGGTATCCTTCAGCGGATGGCGGCGCTCCGGCACCGGATCATCCTTAACTTCGAAGGAGAGGCCGAGGGCACCACGACCGATGCAGTCATCGCGGAAGCCCTCGGCCGCTAAGCTAAGCGCCGGGGTTAGAACCCGAACAAGAAGGAAACGCGGGGAGCCGACCGGTAAACGCGCACTGGAGCCCGGTAATAGCCGCAGTCGCCGTAATGATAGCGGGAGTCATCGTAGTAATAACGGGGGGTTGGCCGATAATAGTACGAGCTGACGCCGTAATCGTAATAGTGATAGCTGGGGCGACCGTAATAGGAATCATGGCGGCAGTTGTCGCGATCATGGTGGTGGTGGCCGGCTTGGGCGGAGGCGGTGATCCCAAGCAGGCTGGTGATGGAGAGAGCACAAACCAGGGAGAGTTTCATAATTGCTGGTTTGGACGCAGGCCCTTGGAATTTATTCAAAGCGCGTCCCCGCAGGGAGCGGCGGGGTTTCACGTCCCCAGGACGGCTATGACCACCGTGCGTTGGTGGGTCGCGCGCCGGTGCTCAAAAACAAAGATGCCTTGCCATGTGCCTAGCGTCATCGCGCCAGCCGCCACGGGAATGACTTCGCTGGTGCGCGTCAGCACCATCCGCAGATGGCTGGGCATGTCGTCGGGCCCTTCGGCCGTGTGCACGAAATAGTCGGCGTGTTCGGGCACTAAGCGTTCGAAAAATTCGTGGAGGTCCGCGCGGGCGGAGAGGTCCGCATTTTCGTAGATGATGAGGCTGGCACTGGTGTGCTGGATGAAAACCGTGGCCGTGCCAGTGGTGACACCACTGCTGCGGACGATTCGGGCGACTTGCTCGGTGATTTCGTAGGTGCCTTTACCATGGGTACTGACGGTGAACGAAGCGGTATGGGCTTTCATCGTGAGGCCATTGAACTGGATCGAGCGGCCGGCGGCAATCCCGGCCGCAGCTAACCCTGCGCGCGATTGAGGAGGGGAGGATGTAATGGGTATTGAAGGCAGACATGGGAACGAGAGGGACAAGTCGGACGGGTCGGACGGGTCGGACGGGTCGGACGGGTCGGACAGGTCGGACAGGTCGGACAGGTCGGACAGGTCGGACAGGTCGGACGGGTCGGACAGGTCGGACAGGTCGGACAGGTCGGACGGGTCGGACAGGTGCGGTGTGTCGCACGGCGAGCTGCTTGTGGACTGCCACCCCGAATGGATGGGCTAGCTGGAATCTGCAAGGCCAACCGCCCGGGCTTGGAACCAACCCGTTGGCCTTTCGCCCCAACGGGGCATCCTAGCCCCAGCCCGGGGCAACGCCCTGGGTTCGCGTCCTTCACAACAAATTTAGCCCTGTAAGGGCGGCCCAAATTGGAGGTCCATACCGGATTTGGACGCCCTTTCAGCGAAACCCCCACGCTCCGCGGTGTTTGGGTTCGAATCCCAGGGCGTTGCCCTGGGCTGGGATTAGGGCCAGGCCGTTGGCCTTTTAGATTCGGGCTAGCTGCCCAAAAAGTGCTCGCGAGAGGACTCGAACCTCCACGGGTTACCCCATAC
>JAYVTN010000172.1:0-5569 GCA_043788785.1 Spartobacteria bacterium
GATTTCCCACAGAAATTCCCCGGACGCGTTTTTGACTTCTGCCGACTGTGGATAGCGGGTTTCGAGCTTTTGATGATCCTCCTGGAACTCCTGGAGTCGGTCTGGAGGAATCCCGTGTTTCGGAAAGGTGCTCTGGCGGGCCAGAAGGGCTTGGAGTTCAGAGGTTTGGGAAGCGGCGAGGGGGGCGCCCAGGGACAAGAAGATCAAAAGCCCCAGAGCGGGCAGTTGACGATAGGGGAACTGATGCATAATTTCGCGGCGCTTACTCCAGCGTGAATTCGTTTGCCGATTCTGTGGCCATCCTGCGGCCGTCATCTTTGAACCGGCAAAAGAGTTCACTCCAATACCCTCCCTATGCAGAAGCTCGATTTCAATCAAGCCGTCGAACAAATTGTTGCCGCCGATCCGCGTTATACGTCGGAAGCTTATCAATTTGTGCGGGAGGCTTTGGATTTCACGATTAAACAACGGAAGAAGGCCAAGGATCTTTCGGCTCATGTCACTGGGCAGCAGCTCTTGGAAGGGGTCCGCTTGTACGCGCTCAAGCAGTTCGGGCCCATGGTGACCGTTGTGTTCGATTATTGGGGCCTGCGGGTGTGCGACGATTTCGGGGAGATCGTTTTCAACCTGATCGGCGTGGGGGTGTTCGGGAAAACGGACCGCGACTCCCAAGAGGACTTCAAGGGGGTATTCACCTTCAAGGAAGCGTTCATTGACCCATTTCTACCGGTCCAGGTGAGCCTGCCTAAAGTGGTGGCAATCGTAGAGGTGGTGCCCGAAGTCCAATAAGGGATGAATTTAACTCCTGAGGGGATGTCCGCTAAGGTGGCGAACTTGCAAGTGCCCAGTGCTAGGGTCCACCACTGGACGTTGTCCAATGGTCTGGTGGTCATTGTGCAGGAAGATACCAGTGCGCCGCTGGTCAGTGTGCAAGCGTGGGTTGAGACCGGTTCCATCCATGAGGGCCAGCATCTGGGGGCCGGGCTCTCCCATATTTTAGAGCACATGCTCTTCAAGGGAACCGCGACGCGGACCACGAGTGGATTTGCACAGGCCATCCAGGATGCGGGCGGGTATATCAACGCCTACACGTCCTTTGACCGGACGGTTTATTGGATCGATATCCCTTCCAAGGGCAGCACAACGGCATTGGAGCTCTTGGCCGACGCGATCCAACACTCCACGTTGCCTCCCGGGGAGTATGTCAAAGAGCAGGAAGTCATCCGCAGGGAGTTCGCGATGGGCGACGATGATCCCGACCGCCTAGCAGGTAAGAATGTGTTTGCTTCCGCTTACGCCACCCATCCTTACCGGCATCCGGTCATCGGGCATTTCGACGTCTTTAACGGCCTGACCCGGGACGATGTGATGGCTTATTACAAGGCTCGGTACGTTCCCAATAACACCTTTTTTGTCGTGGTCGGGGATGTCAAAGCCGAGGAGGTCCGTGCCCAGCTGGATCGGCTCTTTGGAGGGGTGCCGCGCCAATCCTTGCCCCCGGTCTACATCCCAGCGGAGCCGACCCAGTTGGGACGGAGGGAGCGGCACGTGGAGTTTGCCACCGAACTGACCCGCTTGCATTTGGTCTGGCATGGCCCGGAGGTCACCCATCCCGATGTGCCTGCATTGGATGTGCTGGCAACCATTCTCGGGGCCGGGCGCAGTTCGCGCCTTTATCGGGTGCTGCGTGAACAACGCGCCCTGGTCCATTCGGTGGATGCGTGGTGCTACACGCCGGGGCACCCGGGCTTGTTCGGCGTCGATGCGATATTGGATCCTGACAAACGAGAGGTAGTCCAAGCCGCCGTTCTGGAAATGATCGCCGACGTGCGCACGGCTCCGGTGCTTGCCTCCGAGGTGGAAAAGGCCAAGAAGATGGCCCTCAACCAGCAACTCCACCAACTCACCACGATGCGGGGCAAAGCCTCGGACTTGGGCAGCAACTGGTTGCTGACCCGGAACCTGGATTTCTCCAAGCGTTACCTGGAAACTTTGCAAGCGGTGACTGCTGAGGATGTGCAGCGGGTTGCCCAAACCTATCTGATCGACAGCGGGCTCACGGTCAGTTCGCTCAATCCCGTGGGCTCGCTCGCCATGGCCGACGCGGGAATCACGTCTGCGGGCGCTGGAGAAATTCAGAGGTTCGAACTCTCCAACGGCTTGCGGCTTTTGGTGCGCGAAGACACGCGGTTGCCGCTGGTTTCGATGGTGGCAACCTTCAAGGGAGGATTGCTCACCGAAGACGCGGCACATAACGGGATTTCGCGCCTCTTGGCAAAAACCCTGCTAAAGGGCACCCACGGTCGCTCTGCGGAGCAGATCGCCGATCTGATTGAGTGTGTGGGCGGCAGCATTTCCAGCGAAAGCGGGAACAACAGCTTGAGTGTGGGTGCCAGTGTCATGGCACCGGATTTGGCGCTGGGTCTGGATTTGATCGGCGAGGTCATCACCGAATCGATCCTTCCCGAAGAAGCGATAGTCCGGGAAAAGAACGTCCAATTGGCGGGAATCAAGGCCCAGGACGAGGAGATGACCACGGTCGCGCGCCAGTTGCTGCGCACTCATCTGCTCGCGGGTCACCCTTATGGACTGCCCGCGTTGGGCACGCCGGAATCAGTGGCGGCCATCACCCGGGCCGACCTGCTGGCCTGCCGCGACCGATACATGTCGGCTCGTAATGGCGTGATCGCGGTTTTTGGCGATGTGAAGGCCGCCGAGGTCTGCGCGCTGGTGGAATCCGCTTTCGGCAAACTGCCCGTAGGCACATCGGAACTGGTGGAAGTGCCCCAACCCGCCGCTCTGACGCAATCCCTCGAAGTCGAAACCGTTAAGGACAAGGCCCAAGCCATCCTGATGGTTGGCTTTCAGGGGGTCGATTTGTTCAGCCCGGATCGGATGGCCTTGGATCTCATCGATGAAGCTTCCAGCGATCTAGGCTCCCGCTTTTTTGTCCGGATCCGGGAAGAGCTCGGGTTGGCGTACTTCGTCGGGAGCAGCCAGAGTGTGGGGTTGGCCAAGGGCTCCTTTGTCTTCTATCTGGGTACCGATCCGATGAAGTTGACGGCCGTCAAAGCGGAGTTCCTCGATGAAATCGGGAAATTGGCCCAGAACGGTCTTACCGGGCAGGAACTCGCCCGCGCCAAGGAGAAGTTGCTCGGTGGGCAAGCGATCCGGAACCAGAGCAATGACGCATACGCCTACAGTGTGGCGCTCGACGAGTTGTACGGCCTCGGGTTCGATCACCATTCCAAGTTACGGGCCCAGGTAGAAGCCGTGACTCTGGAAGAAGTCCGCAGGGTGGCTCAAAAATACTTCGGCCAACAACCTTCGGTGATCGCTGTAGCCCGTCCTCACGGGCTCAGTTAGCGCGCTTCATCTTTTCGAGGTCGATTTTCTCGCTCGCTTGCCGACGCAGGCGGGTGCGCGCGTTGGTCCACATCCGGGCTCCGGCGACACCGACGAATAACACCGGCAACAGCAGCAGGACCCGCCCTTTGTTGGGCAGGAACAGGAACGCATTGAGAAAGAGGAACCCAAGCAACCACCAGAATATCGTGGTCCGGACCAGGAAATAGCGTTCCTGGGGGTTCTTGCACTGGTCCAGGGCGCGGCGTATCCGGAAAATCGAGAAGACGAGGCTTCCAAGCAAGAAATAGGTCACCAGCTTCATGGGTCGGGAGGCAGACAAGCAGCCTTGGCGGGGGTTGGGCAAGACCAAGCGCGTCTGGCCCATTGACAATGGGAACAAATCCCGTTGGTTTCCGGGCCATGAAAACGATTGTGCTGTTGCTGGCGTTGATGTCCTCGGGGATGGCGCAGGGAGCCGAGGCTCCCCACGAAACCCTGGCCCTGGGTGCGGTGGCACCCGATTTCCGGCTCCCTGGCGTCGATGGCCGCGACTGGGCGCTCTCGGATTTTGCCTCCGCCAAAATACTGGTGGTGGTGTTTACATCCAACCACTGTCCGACAGCGCAGGCTTACGAGGGCCGTCTCAAACAGTTGGTGGGCGATTACAAGCCCAAGGGTGTGGAGTTTGTCGCAATCGCCCCGAATAATCCGGCTTCGCTGCGTTTGGACGAATTGGGGTACACGGATCTGGGCGATTCCTTTGCAGAGATGAAGCTGCGCGCCAAGGACGCCGGATTCAATCTCCCGTACCTCTACGACGGCGATACCGAACAAGTCTCCCGCAAGTATGGGCCCCTGGTGACGCCACACGTGTTCGTCTTCGATTCCGAACGCAAACTTCGCTATGTGGGCCGCATCGATGACAACGAACGCCCGGACTTGGTCAAAACCCATGACCTCCATGACGCCTTGGACACCGTGCTGGCGGGCAAGCTTCCTGACCCGGGCCAAACGCGTGCATTTGGTTGCTCGGTAAAATGGGCGGGCAAACAGGAGCAGGTCAAAACGTTTATGGAAAAGCTCGCGGCGGAGCCGGTCGCAGCAGATCCCATCGATGCCGCGGGTCTCACCGCTTTGCGCCGGGGCGATAGTGCCAAATTGCGGCTCGTGAACTTCTGGGCCACCTGGTGCGGACCGTGTATCACCGAGTTCCCGGATCTGGTGGAAATCAATCGGATGTACCGGCAGCGCGACTTTGAGTTTGTGAGCGTTGCCGCAAACTTCCCGGATGAGAAAGCCGACGTGCTCAAGTTCCTCACCCGGCAACAGGCTTCCAATCGGAACTATTACTTCGGCGGGACGGATAAGTACGCGTTGATCGAAGCTTTCGATAAAGGGTGGAGCGGCACCTTGCCCTATACAGTGCTGCTAGGGTTGGAGGGCGAGGTGTTGTTCAAACAGGAAGGGGTCATCGACGCATTGGAACTCAAACGCGCGATCGTGAAAGCCTTGGGGCGTCAACGTCGTAAATAGCTGTGCCACTGGAAATCGAACGGAAGTTTTTGGTTCGCGGTGAGCAATGGAAGTCCATGGCGGAGCCCGTGGAAATCCAGCAGGGTTATCTGGCACGGGAAGGCCGATGCGTCGTGCGGGTGCGGAGGGCGGGCCCGCGGGCGTGGTTGACGGTCAAAGGGCGGGTGGTTGGGATCACGCGCAGCGAGTACGAGGTCGAGATCCCTGTCAGCGAGGCCATTGAAATGCTCGAGACCCTTTGCTTGCAGCCTTTGATTCAGAAACGCCGGTACCGGATTCCCGCAGGCCAGTTGGTGTGGGAAGTCGACGAGTTCCTCGGCGCCAACTGCGGCTTGGTCATAGCGGAAGTCGAACTCCAGTCAGCCGGTCAAGTCATCGTGGTGCCGGACTTCGTCGGGGAAGAAGTCACTGGCGATCCGCGCTATTACAATTCAAACCTCATGGCAAACCCCTTCGAAAACTGGACGCGATGAATTCAGAAACACCCAACCAAGAACAAGGGATCGAGGTGCGAAGCTATTTCGTACGCGGGCGCAACGCGCTGCTGGCGAGGGCAGACTTTGGGGAACTTTTCGTCGATTACTATTTGCATCAAGGCCAGCACGGGTATCAGCACACGCCGACGCATGACGAGCTCCTCAAGGAGATGCTTGCTGCGTTTACCTTGCACATGGCCTCCCGGCCCTGG
>JAYVTN010000173.1:0-5790 GCA_043788785.1 Spartobacteria bacterium
TGCACGTGGTGGGTGATGTGCCCGATGATGTGTCAGGTTTCCTTACAATGGCAACGCTGGCTTACCAAGCGACCTTGAGCGAGCCTTATGCGAGCCTTATGCGAGCAAGCTTGCCAAGCGCGGCTACGGGACGAGCCGACTTCAGCAGCTCAGCGCGGGGCTCGAGAGCCTCAGCCATATGGCGGCCGAAAAGGTGGGTACTTACGGTTCGGCCATTAGCCAGACCGCTGCACGCGACGAAGCCTGCGAGGAATTGCGGGCATTCATGCGCGAATGAAAGTCGGTAGCCCGGGGCAGCTTGCGCACCAAGCCCCTGGTGCTTAGGCGCCTCGGCCTCTAAGGCCGTTTTTGGGGAAGAATAACGGGCCACTGAGGGCTCATGTCACAAACGCCTGCCGGAGAAATCCGGCGGGCGTTTCGATTTTTGATCTGGACCACTTCCCTCCGCCCCGCCCCATGCTGGGCCGTCTGGCCCCGTCTGGGAGCACCTCCTCCCAGCCGCCGAGCTTTCCGGATTTGGATTCAGTTCCCCTCCCAACGTCGCACTGGGCCTGGATTAAGGGATTATTTCCCGGAGCACCTTGCAAAGGGCCCCGATCTGCGCAGTGGTGTGTCGAGCTGATATCGTTATCCTCAAACGCGCCGAATCCTTGGGCACCGTCGGATAGCGAATAGCCGGCACAAAATAGCCCCGTTCGGCGAGCATGGCCGACGCATCTACCGCCGCACGGGCACTTCCCACAATGATAGGAATAATCGCGCTTTGGAGCGGCTTGGTCACAGTGAAGAGGCCTGGCATCTCATCCACGAAGTGCATTAGGTTTCTACGTAGTTCCTGACGCCGGATTTCTCCGGGCCCGGACATGAGAAAATCCAACCCAGCGATGGCAGCTGCCGCCACCGAAGGCGGAGGTGAGGTCGAGTAGATGAAACTACGGGCCCGGTTGACAAGAAGTTCGATGACCTGCTTGCGGGCGCAAACATAGCCCCCACTCACGCCGAGCGCCTTACTCAAGGTGCCCATGTGCAGGTCTACCTTGGAAGCAATCCCCAATTGATCGGCTAACCCTCGTCCATTGACTCCAATCACCCCGACGGCATGGGCCTCGTCCAACAACAGCATTGCCCCATACCTCTCCTTGATTGCCACAATCTCGGCGAGCAACGCCCAGTCTCCATCCATGCTGAACACTGATTCGGTAACCACAATCACACGCGCCTCGGGATGGTGCTGCTGCGCCCATCGCAAATGACTTTCCAGCTTTCCCAAATGATTGTGTGGAAAGACCCGCATTACAGCGCCACTTAGCCGAGCCCCGTCTATGAGTGAAGCATGGGCCAGCTTGTCCAATATCACGACATCCTGTTTGGACAATAACCCGCCTAAGACTCCCAACGCGGTGGCGTATCCACTAGAGAAACTCAATGCAGCTTCCGTGGACTTGAACACGGCCAAACGCTGCTCCAATTGCATGTGAGGAGTAAGCGTGCCACACACCAACCGTGATGCCCCGGCTCCCATCCCATACGTGTCAATCGCCCTTTTGGCGGCCTCACAAACACCAGGCTCTGTAGCCAACCCTAGATAGTCGTTGGATGAGAAGTTGACCAGTCCGCGTCCATCCAACTCCATGCTGGGCTGCTGGGGCGAACCCACTTCCCTAAGTTTTCGTAAGAGCCCACGCTGACGCAGTTCATCCAACTCATCTTCGATGGAGGGATGCATGGCTACTTACTGCCTCAAACCCCATGCCAGGAGCCGGTAAGAATCGGTCCAGATTGCATCGCGTTTATCACCTAATACCACCGAGATCACTTCGCGGCCACCGTTGGAGGCACTCGATATCAGGCAGAATCCCGCAGCTTCCGTATAGCCGGTCTTCATGCCATTACAGAGAGCGTACTTCTTGAGAACCCTGTTGGTATTCTCGAATTCATGCACTTTCCCGTTGGGATAGCGCCACATCAAGGCCTTCAAGCATACGATACTGCGGATCGTCCTGTTCCTGTAAGCGGCCAATGCCAATTTGGACATATCCCTAGCGGTCGAGAACTGGCTAGGGTCGGGCAGCCCGTTGGGATTCACATAGTGGGAACGACTCATCCCCAGAAGTTCCGCTTTTTGATTCATCCTATCGGCAAACGCTTCAATGCTCCCCGCGTTATCCCGGGCAAGGCAGCGGGCCACGTCGTTCATACTTTTAACCAAGAGAATCTGCAGCAGTTTCTGACGCGGATAGACGTCCCCTGCCTGGATATCGAGTTTCGAGGGCTCCGCCCAAGTGTCTGAGGCCTTTACCTCGACGTCCTCTCCCAGGTTGCCTGCCTCGGCTACCAGGAGCGCTGTCATGAGCTTCTGGGTACTGGCGACAGGCCGCTGGAGGTCCGCGTTGATCTCCCGCAGTACGGCCCCCGTGTCGGCATCCAACAGAATCGCGGATCCCGCTTGGATCTGCGGGGGCCGTCCATCGGGATCCACAGCAAATACCTCCACCGGCAACTTTTTCCGACTCGCGGAAGGGTCCACGGCGATTGCTTTCCTGACGGGGACATCCGGTTTGGAACCATTCGAGGATTTACTCGTCTTCGAGGTTGCTGCACCGGCAGTTCCCGCCAGACTGCAGATAATGGAGAATATCGTGAGGCTAAGGCGCTTCATGCGTTGCTCTCTAGTTAATGAATTCTACGCAAGTCGCAAGCCGCACCCGAAAATAAGTGTTCACGGCACTTATAGCGGCAAAAACCGCAAAAACGGGGCTCCCTGCTGATTCCTATTGGGAACAATGCCACCTCGAGAACCATTTCCACACTCATGGGGCTATTGGGAAAGGGCTTTGCCGATCTCCTTGTCTTCTGCGGCTCCCAATTCCAGAGCCTTCTGGTAATGACGGCGGGCGAGTTCGACCGCTGGCGGGACACGCTGGAGATAGAAGACAGCTAAATTGAAATGGGCCTCAGCATAGCTGGGGTCCAACTCAATGGCCTTGCGCATTTCGTCCTCGGCTCCGGAGTACCATCCCTTTTTCCCGATGGTTACCCCCAAGTAATGGTGTGCCCGGGCATCCTTGGGCTCGAGCCAGACGGCCTGCGCCAATGCAGCCAAAGAAGCGTCCAAGTCGCCCATTTCATACTCGATAACTCCCAGTATCAGCCATGCTAGACCCGCTTCCGGAGCAACCCTCACAGCCTTACCCAATAGCTTCTTGGCCTCAGGATAGTGCTTAAGTCGGTACTCGAGCAACCCGAGGTTGATCATCGTTGGCCCGTTGTCTGGAGCCAGCTCCAGCACTTTGGAAAAGCCCTTCTTGGCCGCAGCTAAGTCGCCCCGGTTGAATGCGCTCAGCGCCGATGCAGCCATCTTCTGAGTTTCACCGGAAATTTTCTTTTTACTATCAGCCTCCAGTCCGAAGGCGGGCTCAAGCCGCGAAGCCCCTTCGGCAGCGAAACACGCCGAACTCCATAGGAGCAGGCAAATGACCCGTTCCAGGTTCATCTCAGCTTCCGCGTCCCATTTCCCGGGCGCGTTCAGTTGCGGCCCGAACGGCATTTATGAAGGCAAAACGGGCCCCGTTTGCTTCCAGCGCCTCAATCCCTGCAATGGTAGTCCCCCCAGGACTGGTCACCTGATCTCTCAAAGTGGCAGGATGCAGCCCGGTCTGGAGAACCATCTCGGCGGAACCCGCCACAGTTTGAGCCGCCAGTTTGATTGCCAGTTCCCGGGGTAACCCCATGAGGACTCCTCCATCGGCCAGTGCTTCAATCATCAGATAGACGAAGGCAGGGCCGCTACCACTCAAGCCCGTGACAACGTCCAAGAGGTTCTCCTTGACTGCCACCACGCTGCCCACCGCACCGAAAATGCTTTCTGTTGCTTGTGCATCCTTCTCCGTGGCGCGAATCCCTTTTGCATACGCGGCTGCTCCTTTGTGAATCAAAGCCGGTGTATTGGGCATCACCCGGATGACCCTGGAATCGGGCCCCGCTGCCTCCTCCAGCGCTTGCAAGCTCAGCCCTGCCGCAATGGAAATGACCAGTTTGTCCGCCAGTTCCAGCTCCCGGAGAGCAGCCAAGGCATCCCCTGGCTTAACGCACAGGATGATCACATCGGCGATATTGGAAAGTTCTTGATTCGAGCCCACTGCACGAACACCCACGGCATTGGCCAATCCGGCAGCGGCTGGGCCATGGGAATCAGTCACCAACACGTTCTCTTTTTCCACCGTGCCCGACTCCACCAATCCGCGCACGAGGGCAGATGCCATCTTTCCAGAACCTAAGAAGCCGAAAATCATCCCCAACTCATAGCCGCACGATTGAATCAGGCAACCCGCAACTCCATTCCAAGGCTCAGAGACCGTGCAGCGACGACCTAAAACTTTGTCGGACAGCCATTTTAGCCTGAAAACGGCAATCGAATTTCACCAGTAGAGTTCACCAGAGCACACAGAGGCAATGAGTTGCGATGGATTTGGTGCCTAAGAAATCGTCACCCATTGGGTGAGTCATTGTTTGGAGTATTGTAAACGACATCGGTTTCGCGGACCGTGTGATCGAGTGGAAGACGTACAATGATCGTGGTTCCCTGGCCAAACCGGCTTTCGGCCCCGACACTCCCGCCGTGAGCTTGCACGATGTGCTTAACGATTGAGAGGCCCAGACCGGTGCCTCCTTGCTCGCGACTGCGGGCTTTGTCCGCGCAATAAAACCTCTCGAAAATATGCAGGACATCTTCGGGCGGCACCCCTGCCCCGTCATCTTCTACCCGCCACTCTAACTCGCCATCGTGATCCAAGGCAACCAACCGCACTTCGCTCCCTCTTGGAGAAAACTTGATGGCGTTATCGATCAAGTTGTTGAGTACTTGGGAAAGCCGCAAGCTATCCGCCCAAAGGGGCGGCAACCCCTCAGAAACCATCACTCGTAAGCCAATCCCATTCTGGGCAGTTCGCAGCCTCCAGTCTTCGGCAATCTCCTTAAAAAACTCTTTCACATAGATCTTTTCAGGCTCCAAGTGGGCCATCCGCGACTCCAATCGCGCCAGGATCAGCAGATCTTCAACAAGTGCGTTGAGGCGGAAGGAATGCTTCTCCAAAATGCCAATGGTTTCCACCAAGTCCTCCCGTGGCATATCCGGGTTATATCGAAGGTTTTCCAAGTAGCCCCGGAAGATGGATAGCGGAGTGCGCAGTTCATGGGAAACGTTTGCCACAAACTCCCGGCGCATGTCTTCGAGCTGTTTGAGCCGGGTCACGTCCCTTACAATTGTCACGACCCCTTCCTCGCCGGACGCATTGCGCATCGGAGTGGCGCTCACGGAAAGTTCCAGGGCCACGGGACCCCGCAAAATGGACATCTCACAGGACTGGGATTTCCATTGCCCGAGAGCCGCACTCACCAGTTCGTCCAAGGCTGCCGTGCGCAATGCTTGGAGTACCGTCTGGCCCACTGGATCCAAACCCAAACCAAACAACGCGGTCAGTGGTGGATTGACCACGCGGATCGTATGCTCGCGATCAATGACCAACACCCCCTCTTCCATACTTGCTAGAATGGTTTGCAGATTCATCTCCTGACGCGTACGCCGACGCCGCAGGCGCTCTTGGGAATCGGCCAAAACCTCTAACCCGTTTGCCAATGCCGAGAAGCGGGCACTTCCGAAAAACACAAAACTCTTGGGTTCACGTCCCGCGCCTAGATCCTCAACGATGCGCTCGAGGTGCCGCCAATGGTCTGAAAACCGTCGGTTCCGCCAGGCAATCAACCCGAGCACCACCGCCAGGAAAAACGCGA
>JAYVTN010000174.1:0-18515 GCA_043788785.1 Spartobacteria bacterium
CCCCCCAGAATCAGAACCCAGTATGGAAACCAGTTTCGCGAGCATAGGAATCATCGGTGCGGGCAGTTGGGGAACGGCTTTGGCGTTGGTATTGGAGGAGAAAAGTCCGCCGATCACCTTGTGGGGCCACGATGCGGGACAGATCCAACAACTTGCGGAACGGCGGGAAAATACAACGTATCTGCCCGGCATCGGGTTGCCCGAGCGCTGGCATTTCACAGCGGAGCTCGGCGAGCTCAGCGCGTGCGATTTGGTCCTGGTAGTCACGCCTTCAAAAGCCATCCGTGAAGTCGCCTCGCGGCTGTCCACGACGGGGCTGCGCCGGGATGCAGTGCTGCTTTCCTGCACCAAAGGCGTCGAGCGCGGAAGCGGTCTGCGCATGAGCGAGGTCTTGCGGGAGTGTTTCCCGGAGAACCCGCTGGCCGTCCTCTCGGGACCCAGTCATGCCGAGGAAGTCGCCCGCAAGATGCCTTCGGCCGTCGTGGTCGGCTGTGAACACGCCGAGGTCGCCCAAAAACTTCAACAGGCGTTTTCCTGCCCGTTTTTCCGGACCTACACCAGTAACGACATTGCAGGGATCGAGCTAGGCGGGGCCCTCAAGAACATCTTCGCGATTGCCGCGGGTGTGGGCGACGGGCTCCGGTTGGGGGATAATTCCAAGGCGGCGTTGGTCACCCGGGCGTTGGCGGAACTCATCCGCTTGGGCACCGCGCTCGGGGGTCGTCGGGAGACCTTCCATGGCCTGAGCGGGATCGGCGATTTGATGGTTACCTGCTTCAGCCAACATAGCCGCAACCGGCTGGTGGGCGAGCGGCTCGGGCGCGGGGAATCCCTCGGGGCCATTGTAGCTTCGATGCAAATGGTGGCCGAGGGTATCCCCACGACCTACAGCGCCCATGAATGTGCGCAGCGGCTTGGGATTGAGGTCCCTATTATTGACCAAATGCGCGCGTTGCTGGACGGCGCCCATTCGGCGCAGGAAGTCTTGCACAACCTACTGAGCCGCACTTTGAAGTATGAAGTATGAAGTATGAAGTATGAAGTATGAAGTATGAAGTATGAAGTATGAAGTATGAAGTATGAAGGTTGAAGGTTGAAGAGGCGAGGCGCCCGCGCCGCGTGACCCACACCCCTTCAACCTTCATACTTCAGCCATCATACTTGCTAAGGACCATCCTTCATCCATCAAACTTTACTTAGGTGGCAGCCCTGGGGGACGGTCGGAGAGCTTGGGCACCGGTACGTTCGGGTCAGGGGGGACTTCGCGCTGGCCTCCGACGATCTGGAGTTTCCCGTCCGGTGAACGCCGCAGGTAGGGACGCGCACGCACAGAGGTGTAGTTGGTCTGGTTCACCAGTTCGCCGTTCACCGTTAGCTTGGAGAGCGTGTAGTTTTTCTGGCCAACGCCCAAAAGCACATAGATGTTGTTGGCGCTGTCAAACTGGATTTGAGGCTCCATGCCTTCCATCTTCGGCCCCAACGGGTAGGTGCAGAACACGGTGCCCAAGGCCCGGTCTTCGACCCGGATATAGACCTTCTGGGAATCGGAATCCTGGGTGGCTAAAAGCGACACGCTGTGGGTATGGCCGGCATTGGCCATCCCCTCAGGGACCCCCACCGACTGCTGCCAGATCAGGTGGCCTTCGCTGACTTCCACCGCATCGGGTTTGGAAGCGAAAAACTTGCCCAACGATTTGGAATAAATGGTCGCCCGGATCCGATACCGGCCAAATTCGCCCAATGAATAAAGCGAGTTGAGGTTCACCGTGCGCTTGACGGTTTCCCCCGGCTTAAGGACCAACGGGTCCAAATGGTAATCCGGGTTGCGGGGGGGTACCACGGCTTCGTTGGAGCCCATGTTGATCTGGAAACCGAACCATTGGACATCGGCATCCTCAAGCAGCAGTTCGCCTCCAGAAAGATTGGTCACATTAACCGTGGCTGGAATGGGCTCGTACCGCATGAAGGTGCGGCGTTTGATCTGGAGATCCACCGAGATTTGCCCATAGGCGGATCCCACTATCCCAAGGGCACAAGCCAAGGTAAAAAGTATGCGGCGCAGGTAAATCATTTGGAGTTGGTGGATTTGCTTACAGTGCGGAACCCGATGAACTCTTCGGCTTTACTGGCATCGTGATCGGCAGTGCGTTTATCGAGCCGCACATCGAAGGTTTTGTAATTGCCTCCCTTGAAGATAGGGAAGCTGGCTCCTTTGGGCCACTGGACCCATTCGCTGACATTGCCGGCCATGCCGATCACCCCGAAGGGGCTTTTATCGGATCTCATGGCATCCACATCGGCCCAGTGGTTGTACCCGTCGGCGCCGCCTTTTGCCGAGGGATTGCGGGCATCATACCCGCTAATGGCGTTGGCGTAGGATTCCTTGGGCTGGTTGCCCCATGGATAGAGAAAGCCCTGGGGGCCGCGGGCCGCTGCTTCCCATTGCTCCTCGGTGGGCAATTCGCGTCCCTTCCAGCCTGCATAAGCGTAGGCATCCCACCAGGTGCACTTGAGCATGGGGGAGTTCAGGGACATGAGCACGCCCCCTGCCCGGCGGCCCGCGACCGCATTAAGGTAATAAATCTTCCAGTCATTTGGCTCGTGGCTGAACTGACGGGGTTGGCGGGGATCGGTGTAGTCCGCTTCCGAACTCGGATGGTGTTCCAGGTACTCCAAAAACTTCTGATATTGGCCAATGGTGACTTCGTATTTGTCGATGGAGAAAGCCGCCACGTAAACCTTGCGGGTGCCCACGGTGTACTCGCCCGCGGGAACCGGGATATCAATGTCCAGATTGCGCTCGTTGGTGCGAAACACAAAGAACCACAACGCCCAGGCCATGAAAAGGAACGTGCCGCCCAAACTGAACGCCGTCGCCCGCAACGAGCGTTTCTGGGCTTTCCTGGCAGCTTCGACAGCGGCAATTGCGGCCTGGTCTTGAGCGCTGATCTTCGCCACTTCCACCGGAACGATCTTGGGTTCCAAGGCTTTGATGCGTTGGAGCACGGGACCCCAGGCCGTAAAACCTGCCTGCCCGCTTTGGACCATCTGCCCGATCAACGTGCGCAGTCCCTGGGATAGCCCTTGGGCGCTGGGCAATACGGAAAGGAGCACCCGCGCCAGCGTTTGAATTTCCTTGGCCGGAGTCGCCTGCGGCTCCGTCCGGTGGGTGGCAATGTTGGAAAGGTGAACGTGCCCGTTGGACCCGAGGTAGATGTGCGCGGCTTCCAAAGGCGAATGGGCCAACTTCTGGGCGTGCAGATAGACGAACGCTTCGCTGATGGTGCGCAACGTTTTCAGAGCCACGGCTTCGCTGATCTTGCGGCCGACAGCCTGCATGGCTTCCAAATGCTCGCCTTCCACGTATTCATGGGCGCAGAAGTTACGCCCCTCGAACTCGCCCGCTTCGAAAACCGATAGGATCGCCGCGTGCTCGACGTGGGCCTTGGCCCGGGCGTCTTCGACAAACCTCGCCCTTTGGAAAGGATCCGCGGCAAATTCCGCAGACAGGATTTTCAGGGTGACTGGCCGGTTAATGGAGATCTGAATAGCCGAGTAGACTTGGCCCCAGCGACCGCGGCCCAGATCGCCCATGATCTGGTAAGGGCCAAAGGTGGATCCCATGAGCATGTCCGCGCCCAACGGCGCCTGGGGCCGTGGAGGTGGGGCAGCGGGGGGCACCATGGGAACCGGCTGTGGAGCGGCGGGCACCGGTTGGGAAGGAGGCAAAACCACGCGAGCTTGGACAGGAGGCACCGTCCGTGGCTGTGCCGCAGCGACTTGGACCGTAGCCCCTTGGGTTACAAGCTGCGGGGCGTGCACGGCAACGGCAGGAGCCGCGGGCCGAGCTGCGGCCACCGGCACCGCTTGGGGCACCGCCACAGCCACGGGCTTGGCAACGAGCGGGAACCCCGCATTTTCGATGGCTTGCAACAAGCCTTCGGCATCGAATGGCTTCTGAAGGAATGTGCAGCCGCCCAGCTGCTCCTGGTAATCAGTCAGGTCGTACCCGCTAATGAGCAGGACCTTCGCATTGGGAAAACGGCCAAGCACGTGGTCGCGTAAAGTGAACCCGTCCATGGGTTCCATCACCACATCCGTGATCAACAAATCCACGCCTCCCATGGACATGGCTGCTTGCAGGCCAGTCCCGCCCGAAGTCGCCACGCGCACCTCGGCATTGGGTAGGGTCTGCAACACCGGCAGGAACGCTTGGATTATATCGGTTTCGTTTTCGGTAAACAGGATTCTCATTCAGGGTTTTTCTCTGGGGTCGCGGGGGCAGGAAACTGGGCGCTCAATCGGGAGGGTTCACCACGGTCGTCCTGAAGAACGGACTTATAGTAAAGGTGGACGATGTATCCAAAGTATTTCCGGTCGGGGGAGGCTTTGGGATCCTGGCGGGGCATTTGGTATTCAACTTCCAACGTCTCAAGGTCGCTATCCAGCCAATCGATGGGCGGACTCACAAACCGGTGATGGACCAAAGCATTGGTGCGCGTCAAAGTTTTGCCGTCCACCAGATCGTAAAAGAGCACGTGGACGCCCACATCCCCCGTGTTGATAGGCGCTTTATCCTTGTGCTGAATTGCAATCCGCATCGTGAAATGCTTTTCGGTGCCCGGATCGGGTTGTTCGGTGAGGCTGATTTCTCCAATGCAGAGCACCGCGCGCGGATTGGTGGCCGCACCCACTGGGACCACCGCTTCGGCGCGGCCCTGGGCGGCCAGGATTGCTTGGGCTTGGCTCTGTTTGAGCCGCGCGTCTGCTGCCACATACAGGTAACCGGCCCGTTCACCCATATCCAAAATCTTTTTCCATTGCTCGGAAGCTTTGTCCCCAAGCCCCATCTTCTCGTACGTGACCGCAATCTCAGCAATGGACGCGGGATTGGTCGGGTCCAAGGAGCGGGCTTCCCGGAAGCGGGTAAACGCGTTGCCCATGTCGCCCCGATCACGCAGGGCGATTCCTTGGGTAAGGAGCTCCTGGTAGCGGCTGTCCGGGGGACGCTTTTGGGCCAGAGCCGTCGGGCTCACTGGCACCGGTTTGGCCGGGGGCACGATGGGGGCCAACGATTCGGTCGGAGGTGGCTGCGGCGCAACCGGACGCACCACAGGTGCCGACAATTCGGGCGCGGGCGCGGGCGCGGGGACGCTTGCCAGGAGGGATTCTGTAAGGGGCACACTCTCGGCAGGGTCAGCCGCCGCCAGCGCTGGCGCCGGGCTTTCCGCAGTCCCACGCAACACTTCCGAGCCTCGGGACCGGGCCGCCTCGGGCCCTTTGACGATGGCCCACGTATACGCGCCCACTTGAATAAGCGCGGCTATCCCTAGAAGACTGACTGCAATGAGGAAAGTCTTCCCAGCAATATGCCGAGGTGGGGGGGCGCTGCCGAGCATGAACCCCCACCGTAGAAGCGCCGCCGGGAACTGTCAAATGACCCGAAAGAAATCCCCATTCCGCATATTGGCGTTTGCAGGCCGTTTTCTTTGGATAAGAATCGGCGCTCCCGAAGGTTGTTCCCTGCATGGTACGAATTGCGTTACTGGTCGTTTTCCTGCCTTTGGCCTCTTTGGCCCGAGAAGCAGTCTCGCGTCCCGGTGTGTTGCATCTGACCCAGGAGACTGCGGTGCAGATGGCTTTGTCCAAGAATTTCGCGATCCAAGTCCAACGGTTTGGACCCAGTATCGCCCGCCAGAACGAGCGGGCCCAGATGGGGGTTTTCGACCCGGTCCTGGACTTCAGCGGCACGCGTCGGCAGAACGACCAAAAGACCGCATTCGGGGCGATCCGGAGAACGCCCTTCAGCAGCTTTTCAGCAACCAATGATGTGTCGACGGGGATCAGCGGCTTGACCCCCTCGGGCCTGCGTTACGATGCGGGCCTGGGCTCCTTGGGCCGCACCGGCTCGGGTACCTCCGGCAATGAGTATACTTCCACTGCAAGCCTCGCCTTGGTCCAGCCGTTGCTGCGCGGGTTCGGCACCAATTCCACCATGGCCCAAACCCGGATCGCGCGGACCCGGGTGCAGGTTTCCGAGTGGGAATTGCGCCAGCAAATCATCGAGACGGTTACCAACACGACTTCCGTCTACAACCAACTGCATTTGGCCCACGAGAACTTCCGGGTCGCTGTGGGCTTTCGCGCGCTGGCTCTCCAATTGCTCACCGATAACACCAAGCGGGCCGAAATCGGCGTCATGTCGCCCCTGGACGTGACCACCGCCCGTGCCGAAGCGGCAGCCAGGGAGGAAGCGGTTATTGTGACCCAGCGCCAGGTCAAGGATAACGAAAACCTGCTCAAGCAATTGGTTGCCAGCGATCTGGAGAAGATGCTTTCGGTGGAGGTTGAGATCGAGCCGCCCCCGGTCCCGGCCTTCACCGCAGACGTGCCCGCCGCCATCCAGGAGGCCCTCAAATGCCGGCCCGATTATCAACAATCCCTTTTGGAGCTTCAACGGCAGAAGATTTTGGTGGCGTTCACCAAAAACCAGGCCCTCCCACGGGTCGATTTGAGCGCCAGCTTGAGCTACTTGGGCATGGACGATGATTGGGGCACCAGCGCGAACCGGATCGGCCGCAAGGATAGTACCGAGTGGACCACGGGAATGATCTTCAGTATCCCCATTCCCAACCGGGAAGGGCGCGCCAACGCGGCGGCGGCTAAACTGGCGGCCGCCCAGAGCTTGGTGAATCTCCAGCGGCTCGAGCAACAGATCGTGGTTGACGTGGACAATGCCTCGGGACTGATCGTGACCGCTCGCCAGCGCATCGCCTCCAGCAGCCAAGCCCGCGTCCTAGCCAAGGAAAGTCTGCATGCGGGCGAGGAACGGCTCCGGGCCGGCACCGGCACCACTTTCGAGGTCCTCGAGCTCCAAAAGAAATTGGCGGAAACAGAGGCCGCTGAACTGCGTTCCCGGGCCGATTATAACCGGGCGGTTGGAGACTTTTATCGCCAGACCGGGACGACTTTGAAGGTCTACAACATCACAGCCGGGTAGCGCGGGGATTGCTCGACCTCCCGTATGGATACCCCGGCCGGAACACCCCCGATCGAACCCCCAGCCAGGAGCGGGTCCGCCACCGCTCCACGACTCGGCTCCCTCAAAACTGAAACCGGAACTCCCGGCGTTCCCCGCGCCAAAACCGCTTCCCTTCCCGAAACCGCCTCTTTCCCAAAAATTGCATTCCCCCCAAGAGCCGGGCGGATGCATACCCGCACACAAGCTCTGGCTTTTGTGGCGAAAGCTTGGGTCTTCCGCCTCCACCGCCTCTGGCTCGACATCCGGAGCGGGCCCGCCAAACTGCCCACAAACGCTCTATCCCGAGCCTCGGAATTCAGAACCGTGGCGGGCGAGTCCCACGCCTCCCTCTACCCAAGCTCGAACCCCGCCGAATTCGCGCTGCAAGCCGGGAAGGTTCATAACCTGCGCGTAGCGGCCAGCTACCTTCACGGCATCCACCTCCCGGCCAACGCGGTATTCAGCTTTTGGCGGCAGATCCCGCGCCCAACCCGGCGGCGCGGCTTCGTTGCGGGACGCGAGCTGCGCGAAGGCTGCATTGTCCCAAGCGTGGGCGGCGGGTTGTGCCAGCTTTCCAATGCCCTCTACGATGCCGCGCTGCGGGCGGGGTGCGAGATTCTCGAAAGACATCCGCATTCGATGATTCTCCCGGGTTCCATGGCCCAAGCAGGCAGGGACGCTACGGTATTCTGGAACTACGTGGATCTGCGGTTCCGCTCCGAACACCCGCTCCAAATCATGGTCCACCTCACCGGGACGGAGCTCGTGGTGCGCTTGCTCCGGCCCGAACCGGTGAGCGTGCGGTGCCCGAAGCCGGCGACAATCCCAATCCAAGCCCTGCGTTCCGCGGTCGAGAGCTGCGAAACCTGCGGGATCACCCAGTGTTTCCGGCACCTCGAACCGGGCGCCTTGCCCGGAGCCGGAGTCACGGCCTGGCTGGTGGACGCTTGGTGGCCCGAGTTCGACCTTTATCTCACACGCAACCGTACCGTGCAGGACTGGATGTTCGTTCCCCTGAGCTTGGGCCGTTTCAGCCGGCACGGAGTTTTGCGTTCCATTGGAAGCAAATACCCCTGGTGCACGGCTGCGTTCGCCCGCGTTTGCCAGGCACCCTTGGAAGTGCTGTGGCGCTCGTGGGGATCACGCCGCCTGGCTTCCCAAGGGGCGGAGCGCCAAAAGGCCCTCTTGGCTTTCGACCAACGGTTGGCTCGCCGTTACGCACGGCAGTTGCCTTATACGGCCACCCACTTGGTCATTAGCCAGAATCTCCTCCCTTATCTGTGGCAGGACGGAGTCCTTGGCGGGCGCACTTTTGATGTGCTCATGACCCGCTCACCGATGGCGGCTTTGCAAGCCCAATTGGACCGCGCCCAAGCCTGCCATCCCGAGAGCCCGACGTTAGCGGATTTCAGGGCGGACCCGGCACTGCTCGAGGCCGAAAGCGCCGCCTTAGCCGCGGCCCGGCATTGGATAACCCCCCATAGCCAGGTAGCAGCGCTGGCAGGCTCACGGGCCGTGAAACTGGACTGGTGCCTCCCGGACCCTCCCACGTCCGCCCAGCGGGGTACGCGGACCGTGTTCCCCTCTTCCACCTTGGGGCGCAAGGGCGCTTACGAAGTCCGGGAAGTCGCGCGCCAGCTCGGACCCGAGATCGTGCTCGGCGGCCCCGTGATCGAAAGAGCCGATTTTTGGAAAGCAACCCCGGTCCTTGCCGCGGGCGGGAACTGGTTGGAGGGAGCTGGCGTGGTGATTCTTCCCGCCTGGGTAGAGCATCAACCCCGACGGCTCCTGGCCGCAGTGGCTGCCGGAGTGCCGGTCATCGCCTCGCGTGCCTGTGGTCTCGAAGGGATCCCCGGGGTGGTATCCGTGCCCGAAGGGGACATAGCGGCGCTTTCCCAAGCCATCCAGCAACTCACGTCCCGCAGCTCCTGAAAGGACGCTGGAGCTCCCATGTGCGTGGGCTTCCAATCCATGCTCCTCGTTCGGGCCGGACATCCCGCATGGCACTGCGGAAAATCATCAAAGCTCCTCGCGTTGATGCCCGCAGCGCTATCATTGGCTTTCACCAACCCCTGGGCATCCGTGGACGGCTTCGCCCGCTCCCCTTCCTGCCGTTCATGGGCACCGCCCGGAACTCCTGGTCGCTCCAATCGGTGGCCCTGACCGAACCCGCGTCGCGGCGCTTCATTCGTCTCAACATTACGACGCCGTAGTCCTGGAGCGCCGTCCCCCAGCCCGAGGACAACCGAACCGGCCCGGTTCCACGGAGGGTTTGCTTCCCACGAAGTTTTTCCCTAAGAAAGACTAGCGTAGTGGGCTCTTCTCAGGAGAGACCGTCGGTTTTCCCCTAAACCTCAGCTAGAACATTCCTTATGAGCGATATCCAACCGGTAACGTGGTACGAGGATCCTGCCCATTTCAAACGCGCCTCGCGCCGGGAGTTCCTCTATGTAGGCTTGGCCGGAGGATTGGGGCTCTCGCTCGGCAGTTTCTTCAAACTCCGGGCGGCTGAACAAGCGATGCCGGTCCCTTTGGTGGCCAAAGCGGAGTCGCTCATCCATATCTTCCTGCCTGGGGGCTGTGCCCATCAGGAGTCGTGGGACCCCAAGCCTTTTGCGCCCATTGAATACCGCGGGTCACTGGGGACCGTGGATACCGTTATTCCTGGGATCAAATTTTCCCAGTACATGCAGCAGACGGCCAAGATCGCGGACAAGATCACCGTGGTGCGTTCCATGACCCACGGCGAAGCGGCCCACGAACGGGGCACCCACAACATGTTCACGGGTTACCGGCCGTCGCCGGCCATCCAGTATCCCTCGATCGGGTCGGTGGTTTCCCATGAACTGGGTTCCCGCAACAATCTGCCGCCTTACGTGTGCATCCCCGGGGTGCCCAACGAGTTTGCCGGGAGTGGATATCTCTCGACTGCGCATGGCCCCTTCAGCCTCGGGGGCGATCCCGGCGCCCAGGGCTTCAAGGTGCGCGATCTCAACATGGCCCAGGGGATCACCCCGGAACGCTTTGACCGGCGCCGCAATATGCTCAACTCCGTGGACGAGCATTTCCGGACCATGGAGCGAAGCGACGCGCTCACGGCCATGGACAGCTTTTACCAGTCAGCCTACTCGCTGGTGTCCTCGGCCCAAGCGCGTGCGGCGTTTGATCTGGCCAGTGAACCCGAGGCCATCCGCCAGGAGTACGGCACCAACGACGCGGGGCAGCGCATGTTGATGGCGCGCCGCTTGGTGGAAGGCGGCGTCCGGTTTGTGTCAATGACCTACGGCGGTTGGGACATGCACTCCAACGTGGCTAAAGGCATGGAGAAAAGCCTGCCGCCCTTTGATCAAGCTTATGCGGCGCTCATCCGCGACCTGGACCGGCGTGGGATGCTCGACAAAACCCTGGTAATGGTCACTTCCGAATTCGGCCGCAGCCCCAAAATCAACAAGGACGCTGGCCGGGACCATTGGCCGCGCGTGTTCTCGGTGGCCTTTGCCGGGGGCGGATTCAAGCGCGGCTACGTGCATGGGTCTTCGGATCCGACGGGCTCGGAACCCGACCAAGACCCGCTGACGGTCGAAAGCATGGCCGCGACGGTTTATACCCAACTCGGCATCCGGCCGGAGAAGAAGCTGATGGCACCCGGGAACCGGCCCATAGACATCGTCCGCAACGGGCAGGTCGTCAGTGAACTGCTGGCCTGAGCCAATCCGGTTTCCCCCTGTGAAACGGCCTTTTGTGAATCGGCCCCCTGTGAAGGCAGACGCGTCAGTCCTGGCGGGCTCCTTGGAAAGGCCCGAGCGCTCCAAGGGACGGTTGCCGTGGGCAGCCCTGTCCGGCTGCTTGCTCTTAACCGCCTCGGCGCTGGCGGGGTCGCCCCGGGTGGCCTCGATCCATCCCGCCGGCACCCAGCGCGGGTCCGAAGTCGAGGTGGAATGTCGCGGCAGCAATCTTGAAGACGCGCGCTCGATCCTTTTCGATGAGCCCGGCTTTGAAGCGACCGTGGTCAGCGCGGAAAAAACCAAGGTAAAGCTCAAGCTCAAGGTCACAGCGGAAGCGCGCTTGGGCGAACACCGGTTCCGGGTCATCACGGCCAGTGGCGTCGCCGACTTGCGCCTCTTTTACGTGAGCCCCTTTCCCGTGATTGCCGAGGTGGAGCCCAAGGAAGGCACCAATACGCCGCAACCGATCGCCCTGGGGACAACGGTCTACGGGAAAACGCCGGCCGAAAACCAGGACCGCTTCGAGGTGGAGCTCAAGAAAGGGCAACGGCTCAGCGCGGAGGTCATCGGGGTGCGCCTCCAGTCCGGGGCCCAGATCTACGATTCTTTGCTGACCGTCTCCAAAGCTGATGGCACCCAGCTCATCCTCGTGGATGACTCGGCCTTCACCCGGCAGGATCCCGTGGCTTCCATCATCGCCCCAGAGGACGGCAAGTACATCGTGGCAATCCGCGAGGCCACCAACGCCGGACAAGGCGATTGCCAGTACCTCCTCAATATCGGGTCTTTTGCCCGGCCGCTGGCGGTTTATCCACCTGGCGGGCAAGTCGGCACCGAACTCAAATACACCTTCCTGGGCGACGCATCCGGTCCCCTGGAGCGCACAGTCCGACTACCTGACCAGCCCCAGGACCGGTTCGAGCTCTTTTGTGAGGATACCCAGCCAAGCCCGCAGCCCAACGTCATCCGGGTATCGCCATTCCCCAATGTCCTGGAGGTCGAGCCGAACAACGATGCCACTCAAGCCCCGCTGACCGCGCAGGCGCCCCCATTCGCTTTCAACGGGATCCTCCAGGAAGCCGGGGACTTCGACACCCTGAAGTTCGTGGCCAAGAAGGATCAGGAATACGATCTGCAGGTGTACGGGCGTCGGCTGCGGTCCCCGATTGATTCAGTGCTTTCGATCGCGGACGCCAAGGGAAAGCAGATTGCCTCCAATGATGACAGCGGGTTCCCGGATAGTTACCTGCGATGGAAGGCCCCAGCTGACGGAGAGTTCGTGATCGGCGTGCGCGACCAATTGGGACGCGGTGGGCCGACATACACCTACCGGGTGGAAGTGACTGCCCCGGAGCCCCGGGTTAGCTTGGCATTGCCGGAGATGGTGCAAAATTCCAACCAGGAACGGCGTGCGATCTCGGTGCCCAAGAACAACCGGTACGCCACGCTGGTGAGGGTCAAGAAGGCAGACGTGGGAGGCGACTTGCAATTATCCGCATCTGATTTGCCGGCTGGCGTCGCCATCTCCGGGGATTTCATCGATAAGAGCACCGATTCGGTGCCGGTGGTTTTCGAGGCGGGTGCGGAGGCTGTTCCCGGGGCACGTTATTTCAAGTTGGAAGCGAAATCAAGCGAGCGGCCCGAAGCGAAGTCGCGGGTGGCCCAAGACATCGACGTCGCCGAGAACGGCAACCAAGCCTCCTATTACTCGGTGGTCGAGGACAAGCTGGTGGCGGCGGTGACCGACGAGATCCCGGTCAAGCTCAACCTGGTAGCGCCCAAGGGGCCCGTTCTCCAAGGCGGCTCGCTCAACTTGCAGGTCGTTGCTGAGCGTTCAGGCGATTTTAAAGGCCCCATTGCCCTCGCATTGCTCTACTCCCCACCGGGCATCGGCACGGCTGGGACAGCCCAAATCGCCGAAGGCAAAAACGACTTCAGCATACCAGTCAGCGCCAACGCAGATGCGCCGCTCAAGAAATGGCGGGTCTGCGTGGTGGGCAGTGCCGATTTTGGCAAAGGCACGGTATGGATGAGTACGCCGTTGGTGGAGCTGGAGGTGGCGCCACCCATGCTCACCGGCAAGATCCAGCGCAGCTTTGTGGACCAAGGGGATTCGACCACGGTCACCGTCAAACTGGAGAACCCGGTGCCCTTTGAAGGGAAAGCCAAGCTCACGCTATTGGGCCTGCCGGCTAATACGACGGCCGAGCCGCAGGAAGTCACCAAGGATGACAAGGAAGTCCGGTTTGTGGTCAAAGCCGCTAAGGACGCGCCCGCGGCCACCCACAAGCAGCTCTTTTGCCAGTTCCAGCTCACCAAGAATGGCGAGCCACTCACCAGCACCTTTGCCCAAGGCGGCATTTTGCGCATCGATAAAACCAAATGACCGAAGAAAAAGCTGAAGGCGAAAAGCTAAAAGCTGAAACGCAGGGGTTTGGAGCCCTGCCGGTCGATGTTGCGTCATTGCGGCGTGGTGGAATGGGCTTTGAGCCGATGACTTGGCTTGTGGGGCATTCCTCCACGGGACGGGGCCGCAGCATTGCCCTCACGGTGTTTGCCGTCCTTCTCGGTAGCTCGGCCATGGCGGCCGAGTTCGAAGTTTTTCCGGCCGATATCAATCTGCGCACCATGCGCGACCGCCAATCCTTGGTGGTCCGCGCGACCGAACCCAACGGGATCCACCGCGATGTGACCGCAGACGCGCAATTCACGGTAGCCGATCCGGCCCTCGCCAAGGTGGACGGCGGAACCGTCTACCCGCTCGCGGATGGCAACACGACCCTCAAAATCCAGTGGAAGGGCAAGTCCGCGGAATTGCCGGTCCGGGTCGAGCAAGCCAAGACCGATGCGCCTGTGAGCTTCCGGCTCGACGTGATGCCGGTGTTCATGAAAGCCGAATGCAACCGCTGCCATGGCGCTGCCCGGGGCCAGGACGGCTTCCGGCTCTCGCTCTGGGGGTTCGATCCCGATGGCGACCACTACCGGCTCACCCGCGAGATGGCCGGACGCCGCATCAACCTGGCGTTGCCCGAGGAATCGATGATCCTCACCAAATCCGATGGCGCCGCGCCTCATACCGGCGGCAAGCTTTTTGAGAAGGACAGCGAGCTCGCCAAGACGCTTTTGCGGTGGCTCGAAGCCCGCGCGCCCAATGACACAGCCGATGTGGCCAAGGTCACGGGCGTGGAGATTCTTCCCAAGCAGCTTCTGCTCGAAAGCCCGGGCCAGCGATTCAAGACGACCGTACGGGCCCACTACTCCGATGGCAGTGACCGCGATGTGACTTCGCTGGCGTTGTTTCTGACCAGCAACGAGTCGGCGGTGAAGATCGACAAAGAGGGCGCGCTCACCACCGGCCAACGCGGCGAGGCATTTGTCATGGCCCGTTTCGCCACGTTCACGGTGGGGGCCCAGGTCATCGTCATCCCCAAGGATCTCCAATACCAGTGGCCCAAGATTCCCGAATACAATTTCGTCGATGAGCTCGTGGACGGGAAATTGCGCAACTTGCGAATGACGCCCAGCGAGCTCTGTAACGACGAGGTGTTCCTGCGCCGCGCGTCCATTGATATTGTGGGAGGCTTGCCCACAAGCGAGGAGGTTAAGGCATTCGCCGCAGATCCAGACCCCAACAAACGCGCCAAGCGGATCGACCAGTTGCTGACGCGTTCGGAGTTCGTGGATTTGTGGGCCTTGAAATGGAGCGAGCTGCTCCAGATCCGGACCGATAATAACCAGGGCGGCTACAAATCCACGCTGACCTACTACAATTGGCTGCACGAGCAGCTCCAGAAGAACGTGCCCATCAATGAGATCGCGCGCCAACTCCTGGCCGCCTCTGGCAGCTGCTTCGATAATCCGCCAGCCAACTATTTCCAGCTCGAGCAAGACCCACTCAAACTGGCCGAAGACACGGCCCAAGCCTTCTTCGGGATCCGGATCCAATGCGCCCAATGCCATAACCATCCATTTGATCGGTGGACGATGGATGATTACCGGGGGTTCGTGGCGTTCTTCACCCAGATCGGTCGCAAGACGGGAGAGGATCCCCGCGAAAAAGTCATCTTTAACAGCGGCTCCGGCGACTCCAAGCATCCGGTAGGCGATCGCGTGGTCCTGCCCAAATTCCTCGGTGGCGACGCTCCGGATTGTGCCGGCAAAGATCGTCGCAAAGTCTTGGCCGATTGGATTGCTTCGCCAGAAAATCCTTATTTCCCGCGCCACATTGCCAATCTGATTTGGGCTCAATACATGGGGCGCGGAATCATCGAACCAGTGGACGACGTGAGAATTTCCAATCCCGCGTCCAACCCGGAATTGTTGGAAGCGCTTGCCAAGAAGATCGTCGAGTACAAGTACGACCTGAAGCGGTTGGTGCGCGAGGTCTGCACATCGCGTACGTATCAACTGGCGACGCGGACCAACGATTCCAACGCGCTCGATGAACGCAACTTCGCCCATGCCACCATTCGCAGGATGCGCGCAGAGGTGCTCCTGGATTGCATCTCACAAGTGACCGGGACCAAGGAAAAATACCGCGGCCTGCCAGCCGGGGCGCGTTCAGTGGAGATCGCGGACGGGAAAACCAGCAATTATTTTCTGACCACGTTCGGGCGCGCGACCCGGGAAGCGATTTGTTCGCGGGAAGAGGTTGGGCCCACGCTCAGCCAAGCGTTGCATCTGATCAACGGGACAACGATCGAACAGAAGATCACACAGGGAGGCGTAGTGAAAGGAATGGTGGAAGCCGGCAAGCCGCCCAGGGAGATCGTCAACGAGCTCTTTCTGCGCTGCTTCGGCCGGCAAGCCACCGAGGCGGAGCTTGCCAAGCTGCAGCCCCAGTGGGAAAGCGCCGCGACCAAGGAGGGCACGGTTTTCCAGGATGTGTTCTGGGCGCTGCTCAACTCGAAGGAATTTATCTTCAACCACTGAGTGAAAGCGTCCGCTGACAACGCCCCCTGTGGCATGGGCTTCCAGCCCATGGACGCCGTTGCCTGGGAAAATGGACCTAATGGACTCAATGGACCTAAACGGTTGGCACTACCCCATGGGCTCGCTTACGTCCCTTGGGTCGCTTGGGTCCCTTCCGTCCTTTGGGTTCCTTTGCAGGTGCTTGCCCTGGCGGCTGCGCCGCTGGTGGCGTCGGCTGCCGACAAGATCAACTACAACGAGCATGTCCTGCCCATCTTCCGCAACGCCTGTCTGAACTGCCATAATCCCGACAAAAAAAAGGCGGGCTTGGATCTGTCCACTTATCAAGGGGCGCTGCAAGGCAGTGAGAACGGCAAGATCATGCAGTCGGGCAACGCCGGAGCCAGTTTGCTTCTCAAGTGCGTCAAGCAAACCGAGGATCCCAAGATGCCGCCCAAAGGCGACAAGCTTAACGACAAGGAGATCGCGATCCTGGAACAATGGATCGCCGGTCAATTACTCGAGAGCGCCAACGGGAAGGCCGTCGCGGCCGCCGACAACAATGTCCAAGTCGCGGTGGTGTCCTTGCAGCGTCCCGAGGGGCCTCCGCCGATGCCCGGAGATTTGCCGCAGGAACCGTTCGTGCGCGAGCCCCGCAAGACGGCGCTCATCGCGTTGGCTGCCAGTCCCTGGGCGCCCTTGGTGGCTATTGGTGGACAAAAGCAGATCATTCTCTACGACACCTCAACGCTGGCTCCTCTGGGCGTGCTGCCTTTCCCGGAGGGTTTTCCTGCGATCATCCGCTTTAGCCGCAACGGCCAGATCTTGCTCACGGGTGGCGGCGAAGGCGGCAAGTCCGGCCGGGTCGTGCTCTGGGATGTGCGCACCGGCGAGCGCATCGCCGCGCTGGGCAACGAGTTCGATCAAGTCCTCGGCGCAGACTTGAGCGCCGACCATACCCGGGTTGCCTTGGGCGGTCCGGGCAAACTGCTCAAGATCTACGCGACCAAGGACGGGCGTCTGCTTAACACGATTAAGAAACATACCGATTGGATCACGGCGGTTGCCTTTTCCCCGGACGGCAAACTGCTGGCCAGCGCCGACCGCAATGGCGGGCTCCAGGTTTGGGAGTCCGATACCGGCAAGGAATACATCGGATTGGCGGGGCACAAGGTCATGATCACCAGTCTGAGCTTCATGACTGGCGTCCTGGCGAGTGGGAGCGAGGATGGCACCATCAAGCTCTGGGACGTCAAAGAGGGAAAAGAGATCCGGAGCTGGAGTGCGCACCCGGGCGGCACGGCATGGGTGGACTTCACCCCGGAAGGCCGCTTGGTTTCCTGTGGACGCGACAAGATCGCCAAGGTTTGGGATCAAACCGGCAAGGAGCTCTCCAAGACCGAAGCTTTCGGAGACATTGCCTTGCGCGTGGCCTTAAGCGGGGACCGTGTCATCGCTGGGGATTGGAGCGGCGAGATCCGTGTGTGCAACCTTGAAGGCAAGCAAGTAGGCGAGCTCTCCAGCACACCCCCGACCTTGGCCGAACGGGTCGAGGTCGCGCATAAAAAGCTCGCGGAATTGGAAGCCGCCCTGGCACCGCTTCAGGGCCAATTAGAAGCTGCTACCAAGCAATTGGAAGCCGTCACAAAGCCCGAGGTGAAGCCCGAGGTGAAGCCCGAGGTGAAGGCAGAGGTGAAACCCGCGGCGAAGGCCGGGGTGGCTGGGGCAGGGACACCTCCTCCCGCCACAGGGGGACCACCGACCAATCCGGGTCCGCAGCCGCCGACAGGCGCGCAGCCCAAAGTAGCCCCGCAGCCAGTGGCGGCAGCCCTCAAGGTGGACCCAGCCCTCGAGCAAGCCGTTGCAAAAGCCCGGGCGGCGATGGTTCCAGTCCAGACTCAAATCGCCGCGGCCAACGCCGAGCTCCAGAAATGGACCCGGGCCCAGCAGTTCATGGGAGTGCATCGTGCCAAGGAGGCGCTGACAGCGGCCCAAGCCCGTTACCGAGCCCATTTGATGGCTGTGGCCGACGCGATGAGTCCCGCAGGTAAGGCCCGGATCGAGTTCAACGCCGCGCGAACCGCGCTGGCCCAATTGCCAGCCGTCATTGTCGGGAAAGAGAAGGCCCGGTTCGTGGGAGTCACCGCGATGGAATCGCTCACCAGACAGCTCTCGGAAGCCGAAGCCGAGCAGGCCAAAATGGATAAGAACCCACCCGCGAAAGACAAGAGCGCACCCGCAGTGAGTCTGGAGAAAGCCACTGCCGAGGTCGCCAAGCGAGCCAAAGCCCTCGAAGAACTCAATACCCAAATTGCGGCACATCGGGCCGAGCGGGCCACCAAACCGGCAGGGACCCCCGAGTACGGGGCGATGGACAAGAAGGTGCAGGACCTCAAGCCGGGGGTCCTACAAGCGCAAACGGCGTTGGATGCCGCCAACGCCAATCTGGAGCAGCTCAAAGCGCAGCCACCCAGTGGCAAAGGCGCGCTGCCCACAGACCGCACGAACATCGCCAAGCTCCAAGGCGGGCTCAAAGCCGTGACGGCATGGGTAGCGGCAATCACCAAGTCCCTTGCCGATACCCGCAAGCGAGCGGCCGAGCTCGAGCTGGAGGTACCCAAGCTACGGACCCAAGCGCTGGAGATCGCGCAAAAAGCCAAGCTCGACCGCTACCAAGCGCTCCAGCAGACCCCGGTCGTAGCCGCCGAGGTGGAAGCCGTGAAAGCCACCGCCGACCGGATCCGAGCCGAGTACGGGCTCATGATAGAGGTAGGGATGGAGCATTGATTTGCTCCACCCCCCCCTCCGAACCGGACGGGCGGATTTCCCGCATCCGGCTCTCCAGTTAGTGGTTTGCT
>JAYVTN010000175.1:0-4123 GCA_043788785.1 Spartobacteria bacterium
CACGATTTTTTGGGCGGCGTCGGCCAGATCGATGCCGCTGATGATTGTAAGACCGCTTTCTGCCAATGTTTTCTTGCCAGCCTCCACGTTGTTGCCTTCCAAGCGCACCACCAACGGGATGCTCAAGGAAGTCTCGCGCGCTGCGGCGACGATTCCGTCGGCAATGACATTGCAGTCCATAATGCCGCCGAAAATGTTCACCAGAATCCCGCGCACATTCGGGTCGCCCAAGATGATCCGGAAAGCAGAGGACACCTGGTCCTTGCTGGCGCCGCCGCCCACATCGAGAAAGTTGGCCGGTTTGCCCCCGCAATACTGGATGATATCCATGGTCGCCATGGCCAGGCCTGCGCCGTTGACCAGACAGGCAATATTGCCGTCCAAGCCAATGTAATTGAGATTGAACTCGCTGGCAGCCACTTCGCGGGGATCTTCCTCGGTCTTGTCGCGCAGAGCGGCAATCTCGGGTTGGCGATAGAGGGCGTTGTCGTCGAAATTGAACTTCGCATCCAAAGCCAGCAGACGCCCGTCTGGGGTGACGACCAGCGGATTGACTTCAATCATCGAGCAATCGCGGGCGATGAAGAGCTTGTACATCGCCGTAAACAGCTTGGCGGCTTGGTTGAGCAACGGACCTTTGAGGCCCAGAGCCGTCGCCACTTTGCGGGTTTGGAAGGGTTGCAGGCCCAGCAACGGGTGGATGAATTCGCGGAAGATCTTCTCCGGGGAATGTTCAGCCACGGCCTCGATGTCCATGCCGCCTTCGGTGCTGGCGATGATCACGGGTTGGCTGGTCGCACGATCCACCAGGATCGCGAAATAGAGTTCGCGTTCGATATCCACGGCTTCTGCCACGAGGACCTTACTCACCAGTTTGCCTTCGGGCCCGGTCTGATGGGTCACCAGCGTCTGGTTGAGCATCTTGGAAGCCAATTCAGAGGCTTCTTCCGGCGTCTTGCAGAGATGGACGCCGCCTTGGAATCCGTTCTTGAAAGTACCTTTCCCGCGCCCGCCCGCATGGATCTGGGCTTTGACGACTACCGGCTTGCCATCAAGGCTTCGGGCGATTTCGGCGGCGTCCTCTGGCGTTGAGGCTACGCGCCCGGGCGAGGTGGCTACCCCGAATTGGATGAAGAGCTCTCTGGCTTGGTATTCGTGGATGTTCATTCAGTAAATCTGGCAATTTCGGGTCAACCCTTGGGCGACGGCCCAAAGGTTGACCCTGTAAAAAACATGTCTGTCGGGACTAGGAACCGCTCCCGACGTATTCAGCCGAATAGGTGTCGAACTTGGCGGTCGAGCCGACCGAGGGCGCCTTCTGGACGTCGTAAACATTGTTGCCGACGACCTCTTGGGACTGCGTGTCCCAGATCATCACCGATTTCTGGGCTTTGGCGGATGTCCGGTTGTCCTTGGCCGTGTCCACCGCGATGTAACGAACGCGTTTTTTCTTGAGAGCCGTTTTGCGATCGGCTGAAAGCCGGCCGTAGTAGACCTTGGCCCGTTGCTCGGCCAATTGGCGCTGATGCTCGCTGGCTTGGTGTTTGGAAATGATGTAAGCGGTCGCGGCTGCCATAGCGCCCACGGCTGCGCCGGCCAACATGCTTTGACTACCGCTCAACCCGGCGGCCGATGCGATTTGGGAGCCTGCGATGGCCCCGATTCCCCCGAAAAGCCCGGCGTTTTCTCCGGGCGAAAGATTCTCGCAGCCAGCGGCGCCCAGTGCGAGTGCAGCGATCAGTGAAGTCGACTTGAGTGTGCCAGGGTTCATAGGTTGAGTGTTTAGAGAGCCCTCCCATGGGAGGCAAGGGACAAGTAGTCTGGAAACCCTACTTTAACGGTTTGAAGCTCACATTTTGGCTCTTGCACCATTGGATGGCCAGCGTGTGCCCGCCTTCGGCCGCTTTGCGATACCACGTGGAAGCTTGGGCCGCATTCTTTGTCGCTCCGGTTCCCTCCTCGAGCGCTGCCGCCAAGAAGTACATGGCATTGACGACCCCAGCCGCGCTTCCCCTCCGGAAGAGACCCACCGCCTCCACTTTGTTCTGGTCTATCTGCTCCTTCGAATCGTTAGCCATCCCTTCGCCCAACCAGTAAAGCACCCCGAGGTTTGTGGTGGAGATGGCGTATCCCTTTTCACTGGCCTGGGTAAACAGTTGGAGAGCTCGGGCGGAGTCCTGGCCCACTCCAATTCCTTTCCGGTAGCAAACCGCTAGGAGGTCCATTGCCCCGACGATCCCTTTATCAGCGGCTTCTTGGAGCATTTCAGCGGCCCGCTTTTCGTTCTTGGTCGTCCCTTTTCCGTAAAAATAGCACTCTGCGGCCAGGAACTTGGCTTTGTCGTCCTTTTCACTGGCCTCCAGGAAGTAGGCAAACGCGGTGGGTAGGTCCGGGGCCGCTCCGCCGATCCCGTTGGAAAGCAGCAGCCCGGCCATGCGCATCCCTTCGTATTGTCCCCGGGCTGCCGCCGCGGCGTACCAGTTGAATGATATTTTGGGATCCGATCTGCGTAACCCATCGCCCAGGAACATCATGGCAGCACTCGAATCCAGCTGCGCGGCCTCCACGATTAAAGGCTGTAGCAATGGAAATTCCCGGGCATTCACCTGTTCTTCCCGCGTCCGGAGTTTCTCCAAAATTATGTCCAGATGGGTCTTGCCTGCGTCTGATTCGGGAAAACTGCGGGTAACCTTGAGGTAGGCCCTCAACGCCCCTTCCAAGTCGAATTTGCGTTCGAGGGCATCGGCACCCTCGACGGCCGCTTTGAGTTGAGCTTCCCGGGACGGCTCTGGAGGGGGCGGCGGCTTGGGAACAGGCGTCGTAACGGGCTGTTCGAGGTGGGGGGGGGTAGGGGTCGGATCCGGGATAGGATCGGTCTGCGCCACCATAATGACGGGGGACGCCGTTGGCGTCGGGCCCTTTTTGCTGAAATGGAAGGCTGCAAAACCGAGTCCTCCTACTAGAACCAACGAGGTGCCGATCAGGATGGGCAGTCCCAGAGCTTTTGGGGCCTCAGCTTCGCGGCTCACCAGCTCCCGCGGGGGGGTGGGCGGCGGTTCAACCAGTTTTGAGGGTGGGGAAACAGGGGGGACGTGTGCGCGACCGGCTTCCTTCGGTTCGGCTGCGGTGAGGGCCGACACGAAGCTTGCAGCCGAAAGATACGAGCTTTCAGGATCCAAGGCCCTCCGGAGGACTTCATTGCCGGCCTCCGAAAGGCTCGCCAACGGCGTGTACCGGAGAGCCGCGGGGGCTCCAGGGCTGGGACGCGACGCCGAGCCGCCCAAGAGTTCATACGCGAGGCCCGCCAAGGTGAATACGTACGGGTTGCGCGCCCGGGAAGGGATCCCAGGTTCGTCCACCATCGTTTGCTCACCGGTCCACGTTTCTGAAAGCGACAGCTCTTTGGTGATCCCCAGGGAATAGAGTTTGAGCGTGAATGCCGGCCATGCCGCCAGTGGAGCACGCAGCAACGGCTCCGGCTCCAGTGCGGGATCCTCGAAATGGAGGAAAGTGTGGGAGAGGCTCAGATCCAGGCGCGCCAAGCCACGGGAGGTGGCGAAGTCAATGCCCTGGGCGGCCTGTCCTAGGAGGGCAAGCACTTCCGTGCAGGCCAGCGCACGGCGCGCCCGCAGCAGTTGGAGCAGGGAAAAGCCCCTCGGGAGTTCCATGGATATGAAGGTGGCCCCTGTAATCCTCTCAAGGGCATACACTTCGAGAAGGTTGCGGTGGGCACACCCACGGGACTGGGCGACTTCTTCCTCCAGTTCGCTCTCGGTGACCGAGTCGTCCATCAGCTCTGCATTCAGAAACAGGAGCCGGTACTGCCGGGCCCCGTCGGGGTCCTGGGCCTGGAATGCGCGCCCGATGCTGGTTTCTTCCAGGGCTTTAACAATATTGTACCGTCCTGCAATGACCGCGCCGGGTCCCAGTCGGAGATTGATCTGGGTGCGCGCATTGTCATCCAGAATCGCTTGGAGGCTCTTGCGGTTCGGGGTCGAGGCACCCAGTGCGGAAGGGCTCCCAGCAATTAACCGAATCGTATCCTCAATGGCCCGGCGTAGGTCGGCGGCCTTTTGGGGGCGCTTGAGCGGGTCTTTTTCGAGTAACTGGCCCAGGAGTTTGG
>JAYVTN010000176.1:0-7301 GCA_043788785.1 Spartobacteria bacterium
ACGGCTCACAACCACACTCCCATGGGGGACTGCACTATAAGTCAAACTCTGAGAGTCTCCCCGGCAGAGCCGGGGGTTTACCTACGGTTTCAATTAGCCCCGTATAGTTCCTAACCCCGGGGAATCGGCGCGGTTTTTTGACCCGCCCCGGAGGGTGCGGGGGAAGCCCACTCCTTCAAGTCGTAATGTCTTCTACCAACCGGGACCGCTCCCCCGCCGCCTCCGGGCATACGCGTCAACAGCGAGTAGAGCGTGGAAAAGACGAAATCGTATTACGTGAACTTCCCTGCCGCCTTGGCGGAAGCAGCCCAGATCGAGACGGGGGAGGAACTCGAGTGGCTAGTGGAAGACAAAAACACGTTTTTACTGAGGCGAGTAAAGCCGGCAAAGTCAGCCCGAAAGGCAAAGGACGCTTAAGTTAGGGCGTATGCCCAACGGGGGCGCAGAACGCCTAGGTGGATGCCCGGCGCGGTGCCCTTAGGTTTCGCTCGATCCACAATCGCCGCAGCGTTGGCTTCCGCAGCGTTGGCTTCCGCAGCGTTGGCTTCCGCAGCGTTGGCTTCCATAGCGCGGCCTCCGGGTGCTCCGCGCCATTTCCCACCCGCGCCCCGGCTTCACATCCCGTCCATCCCACGCCTCGATTGGAGGAGCAGCTCTGCGAGTTTCAGCTCCCAAGGATTGTCGATGTCCAGCGAACGTTCCGCAGGCATCTGGTAGGCGATGGTCCCGGGGGGCTGGAACTTGCCGCTCGTTAGCAGGCTTTCGCACGTGCTGAAATAGATCGCTCCATTGATCATGAATGCAGGCGGGTAGTCTTGTCGGCTGCTCCTCACGGCGGCTCCTGGGAAAAGGTATCCCAAACTGCCATCCTCCGAGATCGTGCGCGCGAGCCACGGGTGGGGCGAAGCTTCGCAAACACTGATCAACGCTGGGGCATTGCGGTTGAGAGCGAGCTCAAGAGCGGCATCGATATCCGCAGTGGCGCGCAACGGGCTGGTTGGTTGAAGGAGCACGATGGCGTCGTAATGCTCGCCAAAATCCTGGGCCAATTTGCGGAGCGTGAACTCGACTGCTTCGATTACAGGAGCCGAGTCCGTGGCCAATTCGGAGGGGCGCAGGAAAGGAACGTCGGCGCCGCACTGTGCGGCAACCTCTGCAATCTGGGGGTCATCAGTGGAAACAATCACCCGTGAGAGACGGGCGCTCGCATGCGCGGCCTCAAGGGTCCAGCCGATCAGCGGTTTGCCCGCCAGAAGCGTGATGTTTTTTCCGGGAATCCCTTTGGATCCGCCACGGGCAGGGATCAGTCCGAGGATTTTCATCGCACCAACTCCCATGCCAATGGCGTGCCCTTGGAGATCGCGATGGCGGCGGATCGTCCCAACACCTCGCCCAAATGTTTGGGTGCTAGGCCGTGTCCCGGCCGGATCGAGCGCACATTTTCTTCCGTTAAGAGCTCGCCGACGGCGATGTCGCGCACTGCAAACAAGGAGCGCCGGAAGATTCGGCTAGCTGCCTCTTTCGCACTCACTGTGTAATTCACTTTGCCAAGCGCTCGCTCCGCAATCCGTACCTGCGCTACCATTTGGCTGAACTCAGCCGGTTCCAACGAGAAAGCGCTGTCAGGGCCGGGCACCGTGCGGGAAATTGTCAGATGTTTTTCGATGATACAAGCCCCGAGCGCCACAGCCGCCACCGGCACCGCCACATCAAGCGTGTGATCGGAAAGACCTACCACAACTCCGAACGCATTCGCCAGATGCGGGATCGTGCGCAGATTCATTTCTTCTGGCGCAGCAGGATATCCGCTGGTGCATTTCAAAAGCGCCAAGCCCGCGACCCCGGCGGAACGAGCGGTTCGGACGGCATCCTCGATTTCAGCCAGGGACGCCATGCCGGTGGACATAATCAAGGGTTTGCCCGTGCGCGCCACCTTCGCAATGAGCGGCAAATCCACCAGCTCAAAAGATGCGATCTTGTAAGCGGGCACCTGCATTGTCTCCAAGAAATCCACCGAGGTGGGATCGAAGGGACTTGAGAAGCAATGGAGCCCCAAAGCCGTTGCGGCGGCTTTGAGCCGTGGCTGCCACTCCCACGGGGTGAATGCTTCCTGGTAGAGTTCGTAGAGGGTGCGGCCTTCCCAGAGGGTGCCCTTGCCGATTTGGAACTCGGGCCGATTTGAGTCCAGCGTTAGGGTATCAGCAGTGTAGGTCTGGAGTTTGACTGCGTCCGCTCCCGAAGCTGCGGCCGCTTGCACCAGACGCAAAGCTTCCTCGAGGTTCTGGCCATGATTGGCAGAGAGTTCCGCGATAATATACGCGGGGTAACCAGGCCCGATCTTGCGGCCAGCTATTTCAAAGGAGCTCATGGATTGGGATGGAGCACAATGGAGCCTCAGAGGACCCGGTAAGCGATCGATCCACCCGGAATCAGCGAGGCGTCGATTCCGGCATCGAAGGTGGCCAAGACACCCCCGTTTCGCACCGCCAAAGCCAAGAGGTAAAAGTCCGTGAGTTCATTCGCGCCCGGGAGGCGGGGCCAGTCGCTCACGTTCGTGAGCGTGAGGTCATCGGGCCAGAACTGGTGTCCAGGGGTAGCCAACACACCAACTAGAAGATGACGAGCTGTTTGGAGGGTTCCGGGCCCACCAGGATATTTGGGACTGCCGAAGATGCGCAGAAAGCCGTTTTCCACCAGCGGACATGTCGCCCATCCCTGACGGGGAACCACGGTGGAGAAAAACTGGCGGGCCACGGCAGAGTGTGGGTGGGCCGGATCGCACAAGGCGATAAGCACATTGACATCCAGCAGATGGATCATATCCGCCGGGGTTGGAGCGCGCCCTCGATTTCCTGGTCTTCAAGCTCCGCCTGAAGCGCCCTGATTTGCTCCAGCGAAACCGTCTCGCCAGGTTTCCGTTTCAGAACGAGAAAACCGAGTGGCCCGATTTCAAATTTCTTGGGATCGGGGTTGGAGTCTGCGGGGGCGGGGCCCAATTCGCGCCGGAGCGCCGCTTCGATGATGGCCCGGAGGGTGGTGCGCCTGAGGGCGGCGATGGCCTTGGCTTCGATCAGGAGATCATCGGGAAGCTCGAGCGTGGTCTTCATGATATGGGCAAGGATATGGGAATATGGGCCGCTGTCAACCCGTCCACCCCCGCCACGCTCGCCTCGGGGCCCGCCATCCTCCCTTGTTCCCACCTCGGGAGCCGCCCCGTGCCAGGCCAGCTATTTCAAACGAGCTCATGGACCGGGATACTAGCCCGTTCCAGAGTAAAATGCTCAGGCTGCGCATAGCGACCTTCCTCGGTGCTTTGGGTCCCATGGTCCCCGTCATCCACCCCGGCATCGCCAGACGGGAAATCGCTGCCGCGCGTGTCCCGGAATCCAGCCCGGGTGAACGCTGACATCGATGCCGCGTTGCTAGCCTTAATGTAGGCATCGATCCGGGCAACCTGGGTCTCCTTGAGCAACTTGAAACTGGCGTGTCGGATTAAAGCCGCCCCGAAACCGGCCCCGCGCCACGCTGGCGATATGACTACGGAGATGGTCGCCGCCGCGCCTTCGAGCGCAAAACGGACAAGTCCGACATCGCCGCCGTGGTGGATACATTGGGCAATCCACATCCGGGTGTTGGGATCGGGTAAGCGCGAAGCAAACCATTCGTGGTGGGTTTCCCATGCGATGGGATCGCTGTAGAACGAGGCCGCACGGGTATCCGGATCGTTCGCCCATTCCCACAGTAACCGGCTATCGGCGGGGTGAACATCGCGTAATCTCAAACACCCGGCCCGCAGAGCGAGGACCACACGCTCGGCTCCCAGCCCATCCACCAGTTGGCCACCGGCCGCACCCATTGCAGCACGCTGGCTGGGATCGTCGCGGAGCGCTGCGACGGCCTGCGTGATCGCCTGGGGAGAAACTTCGGTATGCCAGCCTAACTGGATTGCGGCCCCGGAGCGCTCCAACGCATCCGCTAGCTCGCGTTGGTTGTCGGCCACGGTCACCAGCAACTGAGGCGTTTTAAGAAACGCGCACTCCAGGGTGGTGGTGCCCGCCGCGCAGAGGGCGAAGTCGCAGGAGGCAATCAGCGCAGGCATATCGAGGACACTCCTATGCACATGGAGGTGCGTTCCCGCACAGAGGCGCTCGATTTCAGGGCCAGAGGGATTTCCCGCGCCAACGACCAGCTCGATTTCCAGGTCGCCCATGGATCGCAAGGCCTTGATCGCTTGGAATGTCATTCCCACCGGATCGGTCCCGCCAAAAGTGACCAGCAGCCGGTTGGCGCGCGGGGCGGTTTGCCGCTGCCACCCTCGCCAGGGAAGAAAGGCGTCCCGCAAAAGACTGTAGCGAGGCCCCATCAATCGGTACGTGCCGGCCCGGCATCCCGAATACATGGCGGGATCGGCCGACGGATTTTGATTGAGGATAAAGTCTGCCGCATGCGGGATCCCGTGGCCGTAATCGTCCAAAAGGAGCAGGGTTTTGCGGCCGACAAAGGGGATTTGCCACGCGCTGCCGAACTGGTATCCGTCGGCGGCGGTCCATTGCGCGGAAATCTTATCGGCAATAGCGATGGTCTCGGCGGCATCCTCAAGGGAACCCGACACCGAGCGGATGGGATGGAGGGTGACCGGGCCGAGCCATTGAGCGTACGGAGCCAGATCAGAAGCCGACGCCCATTCCGCCCGTCCGCCGGAACGCACCCATGCATCCGCCAATGCCTTGGAGCGCATAAGGTGACCGGTGCCGTGTTCGCGGGAAACATCGACCCGCAAAAGCAGGAGCGCAGGGGCTGGAGAATTGATCAGCGGCACAGGTCAGAGCGGTTTCTGTTGAACGTGCGCGTTGATTTGCGGCCACTCGGGATGCTGATCGAGCAGGGCAATCACCTGATTCCAATCGAAGCTGGCATCCCCGAAATGCTCGTAAATCCGAACCGCGAGGGTGAAATCTTCCTGCGTGTCCACGGTCCATCGCAAGCCCGAGTGGTCATTGGCCGAAGCCATGCCGTGCAATGAGAAACGTTCTGGATGCTGATAAATAAAAGCGGTGACGTGCTCCCGACTGGCGGGATCCTCGGCTTCCCGGTGGCAACGCTCCAAGACATCCATCCTGAAAATTTCCGCGTCCAGTCCGCGTGGGAACGTGCGGGTTGGATGGAAATTGCAGGCGTAGTCGAGGGAAGGTTGCCGACACTGGAACTCTGTGACGAGTTGGTCAACAAGCCCGGGATCGATGAGGGGGCAATCGGAAGTGATCCGCACGACCGCATCGGCGCCTGCAGCGTGTGCGGCCCCGAGATAGCGGTCCAGCACGTCGTGCTCTGAGCCGCGGAAACAGGTCCAGCCTTGGAGCGCGCACAGCTCGGCGATGGGATCGTCACTGGGCAGGGTGGAAGTCGCGATGACAACCGCATTCAAAGTCCGTGCCCGGCCCAGCCGTTGGACAACGCGCTCGAGCATCGGCTTGCCTGCAAGGGGGAGAAGCACCTTGCCTGGCAGCCGGGTGCTGCCCATGCGGGCTTGGACGATTGCTACAACTTTCAAGCTCAAGCCTGCGGCTTCTCCAGCAACCACCAATGAGTGCGGTCAAAGCCGTCTTCAGGGCCGAAATAGCCGCTCTTGACCAGCGTGAGATCCGGGAACTGGGTTGTGTAATCCTTGAGGAAATCGCGTTTCCAAAGCAGATCGTCTTCCCCGCGATAGGCGATCGGCGTGAGCTCTTCGGCAAAGTATTCCATAGCCAGAATGTATCGACGGCTAACGCGATAGATCTCAGCGAGCGCGCGGGGCAGATCCGCGGGACTGATATGGATGAGCACTCCCGCGGTGAACACCAGGTCCGACCAGCCATTCTTGAAGGGAAGGTCGAAAGCTGTGGCTTCGAGCACGGCAATCCGCTGGCTAGAGCCCCGGGCCAACTGTTGCGCGTAACGGTTGGGCTCGATTCCGACGATCTGAGTGCCTTCGCTCAACAGGTCGGAGAGCGCCACCAGATTGTGTCCGCGGTTACAGCCCACTTCCACGACCCGTTGGAGCTCCAAGCCTTCGACCACGGTCCGTAAGCCGGGCCGACGTGCCCGCCAATCTATCGAATTGCGGTCCGTGTAAGCTTCTCCGAAATCACCCTGCCAATGTTTGAGTTGTTCCATGGTTTTAACTGGGGTTGGCGGCCACCTTACGGACGGCAGCAATCACATCTTTCACATCCTTGTCGCTCATTCGCGGGAAAATCGGAAGCGTAAGTATTCGGGATGCCGCCGCCTCGGCAACCGGACAGAGGCCGGGCTGATGGCCGAATTTCTCCCGGTAAAAGGGATGGAGATAAACCGGGGTGTAATGAACATTCACACCGATCCCCTCGGCACGCAGCGCTTGGAATATAGCGTTGCGGTCGGCATCCACCTGCACGGTATAGAGATGGAAGCCATGGGTGCTCTCTGGCTGACGGGCCAGCGGATGGAAGCCCGGCACATTGCTGAAGGCCTCGTCATATTCGGCCGCGATCTCCTGACGCCGCTGGATCCAGCCCGGCAGCTTGCTGAGCTGCGTGATCCCCAAGGCACACTGGATATCGCACAGCCGGTAGTTGAACCCGAGGCTGCTCATTTCATAGAACCAGGCCCCTTGCTTCTCGCGCTGGCGGAAGTCGCTGCTGATTCCGTGGCTGCGAAACACGCGCATCCTGGCGGCCAACGCGGGATCATCGGTGGTGATCATGCCCCCCTCGCCGGTGGTGATGGGTTTGACTGGGTGGAGCGAGAATGTACTCAGGTCAGCAATGGAGCCAACGGGTTGACCTTTAAAAGAGCTTCCCAACGCGTGACAGGCATCGGCCACCAACGCGAGCCCCCCCTCGCTGCAGATGGCCCGCAAAGCCGAGTAATCACAGGGCTGCCCGGCGTAATCGACTCCAATGACTGCGCGGGTCTTGGAGGTAATCTTGCGTTGGACGTCCTCCGGATCAATTAGCAGCGTATCCGCTTTGACATCCGCAAACACGGGGGTGCCGCCTTGGAAAACGATACAGTTAGCCGTGGCCACGAACGTGATCGAAGGAACAATGACCTCATCGCCCGGGCCAATTTGGAGGGCGGCCATGGCGGCATGGAGAGCCGCGGTGCCATTACAAACGGCGACTGCATGGGCCGCGCCGGTAAATTGGGCGAAAGCGCGCTCGAACTCTTCGACCTTTGGCCCGGTGGTTAGCCAGTCTGAGCGGAGGACCTCGACCACGGCGGCGATGTCATCCTCCTCGATGGTTTGCTTGCCGTACGCAAGCGTCGTGGCCCGCACA
>JAYVTN010000177.1:0-10488 GCA_043788785.1 Spartobacteria bacterium
ACGAGGTGGAAATGGGCGATGGCAAATACCGGATGCGCAGCCGTATCGACTTGGAACCGGACGGGGCCTGCACGCGGGTCACATGGCGCTGTGTTTGGGAATTGGCCGAGAACCCCTACATGCGTTATTTCGACATGGTATTGAAACAGATGTTAGCGCGTGATTTCGACCGTGGGCTGGCCAATCTCAAGCGACTGGCCGAGCGCACCTACAGTGAGAACAAGGTCGGGTGAATGATGGCCCCGTAGCCCGGCGATCCTGGGCAGAAATAAATCTTGGGGCACTTGAACACAATGTGGGCGCCTTACGCACCCACATTGGCGCGGGCGTTCAAATCATGGCGGTCGTCAAGGCCAACGCCTATGGACACGGCGTGGGGCCGTTGGTCAAAGCCCTCGCTCCCCAAGTCGAGCTCTTTGGGGTGGCCAATCTCCAGGAGGCCCGGGAGATTGCTCCGCTGGTCGCGGCCGACAGGATCCAGATCCTCGGGCCCGCTTTGCCCGCAGAGCGCATAGGGATCGCCAAAGAAGGGTTTGTGCCAGCGCTCTCCAGCTTGGAGGAAGCTGCTGCTTACAGTGCGCTTGCCGGAGGGGGATCCATTCCCGTCCTACTGGCCATCGATACTGGCATGGGGCGAATGGGAATTTGGCAAGCCGACGCCTTGGAGCAAGCCCGTGCCATCGCAGCACTGCCGGGCGTGGCGATCACCAGCATCGCTTCCCATTTGCCGGTAGCCGACGAGGACGAGCCCTATACCAATGCACAGCTCGCCCGGTTCGACGCCTTGGTATCGGCGCTCAAATCGGAGGGGATTCATGCATCCCTTCAACATATCGCCAATAGCGCCGGACTGATCGCGTTCCCTGGCAAGCTGGGAAACCTGGTGAGGGCAGGTCTGAGTCTCTATGGAATAGCCCCGCGCCCGGAGTTCCAATCCCGCCTTATGCCGGTACTGGCGTGGAAAACGCGGATCACCCTAGTGCGCGAGGTTGGAGCCGGCCGCAGCCTCAGCTATGGGCGCACGTTCATCACACCCCATGCCATGCGGGTGGCGACGTTGGGTGTCGGTTACGCCGATGGCTATCAACGCCATCTTTCGGGCAGCGGCGCTGAAGTGCTCATCTGCGGCCAGCGCTGTGCCGTGCTGGGCCGGGTAACCATGGACCAGATCCTAGCCGACGTGAGCGCCGTGCCCGGTGCCACAGTGGGTGAGGAAGTCGTCCTCATTGGTGCCCAGGGTAGCCAGGAAATCCTCGCCAGTGAACTCGCCCACCGGGCTGGAACCATCCCATGGGAGATCTTCACCGGTATCGGCCATCGCGTTGAGCGCGTTGTGCTGACCAATGACCTTTCGGCGGATCTTTGAGATAGCGTTCGATTCCTGCCAAAGTCGACGGGTTTGCGGTTTGAGCTCGGGGCAGGGTCTACGGAAGCGTCTTGATCCCCACTGCACGGAACGCCACTGGATCGTCGTGCCCGGCGAATCCGAAGAATCCTGAAGTGCGATCCTTGCCGGGGTGCGTTTTTTTACCCGCGGCGGTGCTCAGCTCAACTTTGGAGAGGTCCGTGTCCAGGATGATGGTCCCGTTCAATTCCACCCGGATGGTGGAGCCTTTGACGGTGACCTCTTGGAAATTCCATTCCCCGATAGGATGGTGATAGCCGCGGTGGGCAGCGACCATGCCGTAAGCCGAGCCATGGGCCTGGCGGGCATCGATGGGCCCGTTGACCAGCTCATACTTATCATCGAGGACCTGCAGTTCGCACATCCCGTCGTAGGCGGTATCGCCTGTGCCCGGATAGCGGATAGCCAGCCCGTTGTTGCCGCCGGCCGGCACCTTGAATTCCACTTGAGCGATGAAATCGGAGAACTCCCGGTCAAAGTAGATCGTGCCTCCTTGGTCTTTCTTGCACCGGATGGCACCATCAACGATCTCGTAACTTTCTATTGGCCCCTTCCAGCCTGCGAAATCTTTGCCGTTCCAAATCGGTTCGGTTTTCGCCGCATGCGAGGCCAGGATCCGGTCGGCTTCTTCACTGCCGATTTCGCGAATCGAAATGTTGCGCCAGCGGATCTCGCCTCCGTGGGTTTGGAACTGGATCGGGCCGCGCGGGGGCACGGGAGTTTTCCGGTCATAATAGTTTTCCAGGACAGCATGATCGACGACCAGTTGATGGTTGAGCCAGACGCTCACCCGGGAGCCTACCATCACGATGCGAAGTGCGTTCCATTCTCCAAAGGGCTTGTCCGCCTTTACCAGTGGATCTTTCCCCGGCGCACCGCTGAAATTGTTCCAAAGCCCGCCCGAGCCTTTGAGGGAGCCCAAAGAGGCCTTGGCCTCCTCGGTGGAGTCCCAGATCTGTACCTGCGGCACGCCCCGCAGATAGATGCCTGAATCGGCAAGCGGCACCGTCTTGTATTCAACCAATAACTCAAAATCCCCGTACTCCTTCAGTGTCGTGGCATAGGCGCCTTTTCCATCATTGACGAGCTCAGGGCCCTCGGCGCGCCAGTGCTCTTGCATCGAACGAGTCCATTCGCTGATCTTCGCAGCCCGTTGTGCTTCCGGCATCTCGAGAAGCTTGCGGTGGTCGAACGTGTCCCCTCCGCGGAAGCCTTCCAGATCCTTCCCGTTGTAGAGTGGAGTGAATCCGGCGGGCGGTTCGGCAAAGGACGCCGTGGCTAGCATGAGACTAGATAAGAGGAGGAGTGATTTCATTGGGGAAAGGTTAGCTTGCGAAAAGTTGATCCATGCGTTGGGAGAGAAATTGCATGCGGGGCACATCGCCGCCGGGCACTTCGGCAATGCCGTACCCGTTGTAGCCAGTGGCATCCAGAGCCTTCATCACCGCAGCCCAGTTGACGTCGCCCTCGCCCAGTTCGGTTTGGAACCCTTTCCAGAGGCCTTCGGCGTCGCGTTTCTTGCGGCTAAACTCTTTGATGTGCAGGTTCAGGATTCGGGTTCCCAGAATCCGCACCCATTGTTCGGGCCAGCCGTAGGTCACGATATTGCCGATGTCCAGATGCCAGCCTACTGACGGGCTGTCGATTTCTTCCAGGAAGCGGACGGCCTCCATGGGGCTGGTCAGGAACTGGTTCCAGACGTTCTCGACGGCAATCTTGGTGTTGGCTTCCTGGGCCCAGATAGCGGCTTGTTTGATGGCTGCCACCGAATACTTCCAGCAGTCGTCATAGGGCATATCGGCCTTCACCACGCCGGGGACCAGGAGGACGCGCCCGCAGCCGAGCTCGCCAGCCTCTTTGAGGGCGAGCTTCAATCCGTTTAAGCCCTGTTCACGAACGTGCTCATCGGGGTGGTTCAAGGGTTTGCCCCAGTGGGTCGTGCAGATCACGCCTGCAATCTCTAATCCCGTCGCAGCCTTGGCCGTGAGAATCTCCCCGATTTCAATCACATCGGGCCGGTTGACTTCGACTCCATGGAAGCCCGCTTCCTTTATGATCTGGAACTTTTCAAGCACGGTTGCCCCGGCTTTAGACATCCCGAGATTGACGGCTTTCTTGAGCGCGCGTTTGGGCGCTTCGGCGGCCATGGACGGGACGGCCGAGAATGCGGCTGCCGCCGCAACATTCCTGAAAAACTCCCGGCGATGCATGTCTGGGGTGCTAGAGCAGTTTGTAGCGCCCGGGCATGGCCACTGCGGGGACTTCCAGCTTCATGTCCCATGTGAGCGGGGCAGCAGGGGCCAAGACTTCTTTGGAAGCCATCGCATCCTCCCATGTCACCGATTGTCCGCTGTAGGCGGCCATGCGGCCAAGGATGGCGACCATGGTGGAGTGGGCCAGTTTGTCTGCGAAATTGAGGGGATTGCCCGCGCGGATGGACGCAAAGAACTCGTCGTGTTCGGTCTGGTACATGTCTGCGCTGGGGCCCTGATAGCGCCACGTGGTTTCACCGCTGATGCGTTGCACCTTGGCTGAGCCGTTTATGTCGCAACTGCCTTTGGATCCAATGATATGGTCGGTCGTTTCGCTGAAGGTACCTGCTTGTTGGCGGCAGAAGATGAACCCGCGCCCGCCCTCGGGATACTCGTACATGACCCCGAAGTGGTCGTAGATTTGCCCGTATTCGGGTTCGACCCGTTGCTGGCGGCCTCCCAAAGCGATGGCACGCACCGGGTCGACATCCCCAAAGGCCCAACTCATCTTGTCCACACTGTGAACAGCTTGTTCGACCAAATGATCCCCGCTCAACCATGTGAAATACGGCCAGTTCCGTAGCTGCCATTCCAGATCGCTCCACTCTTCCTTCCGCGGTTTGACCCATGGCGTGCCAGTCAGATAATCGCCGTAGACCGCACGGACTTGGCCAATGGCCCCTTTTTGGATTTGTTCGAACACCGCCCGCTCTCCGAGACTCGAGCGCCAGCAGAACCCGGACTGCACTCCCAAGTGTTTGTCCCGGGAAACCTTGGCGGCTTCCATGAACCGACGAATGCCCGTTGCATCGGTGGCGCAAGGCTTCTCGCAAAAGGTGTGTTTTCCCGCTGCCACGCATTTCTCAAAGTGTTCGGGGCGGAATCCCGGAGGCGTCGTCAGGAGGACCACGTCGCAATCGGTTTCCAGAACCTTGTCAATGGCATCCAAGCCCACGAATTTTTGGACCCCGGCCGAAACCTTGTCTGCATGTTGGGCCGAGAGGTTTTTGATGGCCAGTTCGGCTTTCTCCTGGAAGATATCGGCCACCGCGCTGAGCGTGACATTCTTGTCCGCGGTGAGGGCTTGGTGGGCCGCGCCCATTCCCCGTCCGCCACATCCGACCAGGACGACTTTGAGGGTTTTCTCCGAAGCGGCTCCTCTGCCGATCATCGGGAAGCCCCCAGCAAGGGTGGAGACGGTCAGGGCGGCTGCGGATTTTTGGAGGAAACTACGACGTGTGAGTTCGTTGGGGTTTTGCATGGGGAAGGAGGCGGAGAAAAGAACGGGGAATTTAACGGCAGGAAATGGGAGCGAATCCCTTTGGGAGCGCTTCTACTCTTTCTAAAACACACGAGAGGCAAAAAAACTAAATACTTTCCACTTTGGATTAGACTTAGGAGCGTAGTTCGCGCTTCCGATACCCGCTCGGTGTGATGGCGAATGTTTTACGGAATTGGCGCGCGAAGTAGTTGCTGTCGTTGAAGCCAGCTTTGAAGGCCGCCGAGGTTATGTCCTCTTCTGGACGCCGCAACAATGCGGCAGCCCGGGTCAAGCGCAGCTTGATCAAGTAATTAATGGGCGAACTGCCGATGGCCGCCTGGAAAGCACGCAGGAAACTGCGCTTGGACATGTGGGCAAGCTGCGCCAAGGAATCCAAGTCGAGCGTCTCGTCAAAGTGCGCTTCCAAGTGGCTGATGGCGCGCGCGATCCGTAGCAGGGCTTTAGCATCGGAATTCTTGCTCTGGTCATAGCAGCGGGAAAGATAGGCAACAATCTGCATGAAGGAGGCCGTGGCGGTGAACGCGAACCCCGGGGCCCGGGTCCCAAGCTCCGAATCGAGCACGTCGACGTGTCCGAAGACGATGGCCAGTTCCTTGGGGCTCAGGCGCAAGCGGCTATGGAAGCGTTGCCGCTGGGTGAGCGCGGGCGCCAATGTGAATAGCGCGTGGTAGCCCGGCAGCGCCGGCAGATCCCAGAGCTTCAGATGCAGTTTCTCGGGCCGGTAGAGAATGTTGATGAGCCGGAGATTATCCATTTCACGGTACTCGTGGCCGCGTGGCCCACTGATGACAAAGACGTCGCCCGTGCAGACGGGCCAGGACTCGCGTCCGGTGATGTGGAGGGCGCGTCCGCCGGTGACGATCACCAACTCGCTGAACTCGTGGGTATGCGGCCCAAAAGGCTCTTGCGGATCGCGGCGTTCGACAGCCAGCGGGAAGCCGTCCGGGGAGAACCAATCGCTGGTACGCAGCATCCTGAGCATTGGCGAGATGATGCGGTGCCAGCAGCCACCTGGCAAGCCAGCGGCGCGCCGTTCACCGGGAGGACGCTATCGGAACACTTCCAGCCATCTGGCCAGATTGTGCGCTTATTTGGCGCGATGGTTAAGGCGTCCGGCTCCAGGAAAGGCATGATGGACACCGCCTTCTAACAAATTGCTGGCATTTCCCCAACGTGAACGGTACCTGCTTCACCCTCTGCGGTGCGACGAAAACCCCCTCACGCTTTGTGATTTGTCAGAAACCATGGGCCCCCTGTAACCACTTCCTCAATCTCTATGGGTAATCCTCTTCTTGGTGTCTTCCTGCACTGGCTCGGCGGCCTCGCCTCTGGCAGCTTTTACGTTCCCTACCGGGCCGTCAAAAACTGGTCTTGGGAAACGTATTGGCTGGCGGGCGGTTTTTTCAGTTGGATCATTGCCCCGTGGGTACTTGCGCTGGTGATGACCCCGGACCCATTGGCCATTCTGCTTGAAGCCCCGCGTTCAACCCTGGTCTGGGTTTACGTCTTCGGCGCAATGTGGGGTTTGGGCGGTCTGACTTTTGGCCTAACCATGCGCTATCTGGGCCTCTCCCTGGGAATGGCCGTTGCATTGGGTTTTTGCGCCGTTTTCGGCACATTGGTGCCGCCCCTCTACGACCAGGTATTTGTCTCCAAGCTCGTGCAAACCGTTTCCGGCCGGTGGAACCTGGTTGGCATCGCCGTCTGCGTGGCAGGCATCGCCGTGGCCGGTTTTGCGGGTATCTCCAAAGAAAAGGAACTTCCTGCTGACCAGAAGAAGTCGGCCATCAAGGAGTTCAATTTCAAGAAAGGCCTATTGGTAGCCACGTTCTCAGGAATCATGAGCGCCTGCTTCTCCTTTGGATTGGCTGCTGGTGATCCCATCAAGAAGATCGCTTTGGCTCACAAATCGGGGGCGCTCTGGCAAGGCTTGCCCGTGCTCATTGTCGTGTTGCTTGGCGGGTTCACCACCAACTGTATCTGGTGCGTGCTCCTCAATGTGCGCAACCGCACGGGCTACCAGTATTTCAGCCCCGTCACCCGGGAAGTGGAACCCACCCGCGAGGAGAGCATCCTGGAAACGGCTACCGACGCCCCGGGCGAGGAGATGGCAAAACAACTTCCGGCCCGCACCGGCAATGGGCGCGTGCCGCTCCTGAGTAACTGGTTTTTCTGCGCCGTTGCCGGAGTCACCTGGTATCTCCAATTCTTTTTCTACTCCATGGGTGAAAGCCAGATGGGCGCCTACGGTTTCTCAAGCTGGACCATGCACATGGCCAGCATCATCATCTTCAGCACCCTGTGGGGATTGGCTCTCAAGGAATGGAAAGGGGCCAGCTCGCGCACGATGGGCCTGCTTACCGCCTCCTTGGGCCTCCTCATCCTCTCCACCATCATCATCGGCTACGGTAATTTTCTCGGTGTCCCAACCGGCCACTAGATCCTAATTTATGAGCATCACCATTGAGAGCGCCTACACATCGGCGCGCGAACGATACACAGCACTGGGCGTTGATACCGAAGCCGCCTTGCAAGCGCTCGCGGGCATCCCGATCTCCCTCCATTGCTGGCAGGGCGATGATGTCGGCGGCTTCGAGCGGGCCGGCACCCAACTGGGCTCTGGCCTCGCGGTCACCGGCAATTATCCCGGCAAAGCGCGCACCGCCGACGAGCTGCGCTCGGACTTGGACAAGGCGCTCACGCTCATCCCAGGCAAGCACCGGCTCAATCTCCACGCCTGCTATGCGGAGCTCGGCGGAAAAAAAGTCGAGCGCACCGATTACACGATCGAACATTTCCAAGCTTGGGTGGACTGGTGCAAAACCCGCGGGATGGGGCTGGATTTTAATCCCACTTACTTCTCCCATCCTTTAGCTGATGACGGCTTCACGCTCTCCCATCAGGACAAAGGCGTGCGCCAGTACTGGATTGAGCACGGAATCGCTTGCCGCCGCATTGCAGCCGAAGCCGGCCGCCAACTCGGCAACACCGTGATCACCAATTTCTGGATCCCGGATGGTTACAAGGATCTCCCGGTTGACCGGAAGGCACCCCGGGAACGGCTGGCCCAATCCCTGGATGCTATCTTTGAAGAATCCATCGATGCCAATCTCAACCGGGACGCCGTTGAATCCAAACTTTTCGGGATCGGCAGCGAGAGCTACGTCGTAGGCTCCCATGAGTTCTACCTCGGGTACGCGGTCTCGCGCCAGAAGCTCTATTGCTTGGATGCCGGGCATTTCCATCCCACAGAATCGTTGGCCGACAAGATCTCCTCGGTGCTTCAGTTCGTGCCGGAAATCTTGCTGCATGTCTCACGCGGAGTGCGCTGGGACAGCGACCACGTGGTGCTTCTCGATGATGCGACACGCGCGATCATGGAAGAAGTCGTCCGGGGCGGATTCCTCGGGCGTACGCACATTGGTTTGGACTATTTCGATGCGAGCATCAACCGGATCGCGGCATGGGTCATTGGGACGCGCAATGCGCTCAAGGCATTGCTGATCGCGTTGCTGGAGCCACAGGCGCAACTACGGCAAGCCGAAGCCGCCGGCGATCTGACCGCGCGCCTGGTTCTCCAGGAAGAAGCCCGCACACTTCCTTTTGCGGCCGTGTGGGACGAGTACTGTCGGCGCGCCAATGTGCCCGTTGGCACCGCATGGCTCGAAGAGGTCCGCACGTACGAGCGCACCGTGCTCTCGGCCCGGTAGGGCCAACCGCCCAGGCGTGAAAGGCCAACGCCCCGAATCTAAAAGGCCAACGGCCTAGGCGTGAAAGGCCAACGGCCCGAATCTAAAAGGCCAACGGCCTGGGCGTGAAAGGCCAACGGCCCGAATCTAAAAGGCCAACGGCCTGGTCCAATTCCAGCCCAGGGCAACGCCCTGGGATTCGAGCCCACACACGGCGGAGCCCTGAAAGGGCGTCCTAATCCCGCATGGACCTCCAAGCCCACATTGACGGGTTGTCGTGCATTACCCGCGCTCGGCTTTCGAGGCTGAACACGAGGTGAACGGAGAGACACGGGCGAGCGCCCGGAGTATCATCTGGGCCGCCCTTACAGGGCTAAATGCAATGTGACGGACGCGACCCAGGGCGTTGCCCTGGGCTGGGGCTAGGGATGCCCCCTTGGGGCGAAAAGCCAATGGCCTGGGTCTTGGAGGGCCAACTGGTCCGACTGGTCCGACTGGTCCGACTGGTCCGACTGGTCCGACTGGTCCGACGGGTCCGACGGGTCCGACGGGTCCGACTGGTCCGACGGGTCCGACTGGTCCGACGGGTCCGACTGGTCCGACTGGTCCGACGGGTCCGACGGGTCCGACGGCGAACCGGAGTACGCGCCCGCTCCGGCTTACGAACTTCCAAATTGGATTACGGCCGGACTGGTCTGTGCGGGCTGCCAGGTGCGGACCATCGACTGGCAAACGGCAACGCCTGGCATTGATCGGTGCGTTTGCAAAACGTGTTTTGCCAAGGGCCTCCGCTGACGTATGGCACCGTTCCGCCTGCGCCCATGTGGCATGGGCTTCCAGCCCATGGACAGTCCTGACGTCTCTCATAGCCAGAGGGCGATGAGTTCATGTGAAAGGGAGAAACTAACGCCGCCGACGAATCATCGGTTCTGACCACTCGGCCATGGCAACCAGGTGTCCCGCGCCGGTTGCACATCTGCAATACCGCAGGGCATGGGCTGGATGTCCGTGCTACTTCGCCTTGAGCGCGTACAACCGATCCATTGTGGTCACGTACACCACCCCGTTCGCCGCTGTTGCCGTGGCGCTGATGGGCTTCTTGAAATCGTAGCTGCAGAGCACACGGGTTTCACGGCCAGCCGCCAAAATCCAGAAATCGCCTTTGCGGGTGCCGAAATAGACTTTCCCGTCGGCCACCAGCGTGGAAGCCCAGAAGTCGCCCTTGGTTTCGTGGACCCAAACGCCGAGGCCGGTCATGGCATCCACGCAATGGACCTTGCGCGAGCTATCGGTGACATATACCAGCCCATCGGCAATGGCAGGGGTCGCCATGGTGTGGCGGTCCAGTGCATAGCTCCAGAGCGCGCCGCTTTGGGTGATGTCGCCTGTGCCGGTGATATCCACGCACTTGAGCCAAGCCTCGTTCTTGCCCCAGAACACATCGCCGCCGCCGGCTACGTACATGCGGCCGCCTTGGATGACGGGCATCCCGTAGATGTCACTGGGGCTTTGCTGGCGGTTGCTCACGAAACGGTGGACATCGGTCTTGATGCCAGCCGGGTCGATGTCGTACTGCCAGATTTTCTTAAGGGTAAGTATCTCGCCTTTGAAGGCGCCTTTGGCGACAGGCTCGAATCCCCGGACGATGCCGTCCCCGCCGGCGAAGACGATTTGATCGCTGCCCTTGATCTGTGCGAGCGCGGGCGAGGACCATGTGCAATGGAAGATGTTCGGGCCGATATGCTCATCGTCCCGGGCGACAAGCTTGCCGGTGGCCTTCTCCAGGACGATTAAGCTCGGGGCATCCGGACGCCGGATGACCCGGTGGGAATTGTCCACGCCGTTGCCGGTGTTGAGATA
>JAYVTN010000178.1:0-5520 GCA_043788785.1 Spartobacteria bacterium
CACGTACCGCAGCACCGTGCTGATAAGACTCGGGGTGTGGACCGACCAACGCCACCAGCTCTCGCCGGGCATCGCCAACAGCGGCAAAAAGGAAGGGACGGACTTCCCACACGGAGCCGCACGCTTCCGGGCGCTGTTCGGCAGACCCTGAGCGGCGGAGGGTTTCAGGGGATCGAGGGCGGGTTCGGGTCTGCGAAAGTAATCGTCACGGCGGTCCCGTGGTCGCTCTGGAACCGGATCGTCCCGCCCAATTGCCGCGTGAGATCGCGCAACAGTTTGAGACCGAAGGTGGTCGCTTTTTCCAGATCAAAATCCGTCGGCAAACCGACGCCGTCGTCCCGCACGCTCATCTCCAGCAGGCCTCCGGGGATGGGCGTCAGATCCACAGCGATGGAGCCCCCTTTGCCACGCGGGAAGGCGTGCTTGAGGGCGTTGGAGATCAGCTCGCTGACGATGAGTCCGCACGGGACCGCTTCATCCAGGCCGAAGCACGCGCCTTCGATGGAGTTCACCGCGAGGCTGATCCTGTCTCCGCTGACCTCGTAGGCGTGGACCAGATCGGAGGCGAGCTGCCGAATGTAGCCGGCAAACTCGATCTTGCTCATGTCGCTGGAGGAGTAGAGTTTTTCGTGGATGAGCGCGATGGAATGGGCGCGCGACTGCGCTTCGCGGAGCGCCTCCAGCGTCTTGGGATCGGTCGTATCGGCCGACTGGAGGTAGAGAAGGCTGGAGATGACCTGGAGGTTGTTCTTCACTCGATGATGGATCTCCCGCTTGAGCATCAGCTCCCTTTTCAGCGCGGCCTCGATCTCGTCGCTCGCCCGCTTCCGCTCGGTGATGTCCCGCATGATGGCCGAGAAGAACGTCTCCCCCGCCAACTTCCAGGTGGAAAACGACACCTCCACTGGGAATTGCGCGCCGTCCTTGCGCGAGCCCCGGAGCTCCACCGTCCTGCCGATTATGCCGGCTTTGGCAAGGTAGCGCCCCAGTTCGCGAGCGGGCGCGAGCCGCCGCCGCTCGGGCATCAGCAGGGTGATGGCTTTGCCCATCATCTCTGCCTCCTCATAGCCGAACATGGCGCGGGCTCCCCTGTTCCAGCCGATGATCCGCCCACCGCTGTCGGCGGAAACGATCGCGTCGTGGGCCGTCTCCGTCACCGCCTGGAAGCGCTCCTGGCTCTCCCGCAGCTCCGCCGTGCGCAGCTCCACACGCGCCTCCAGCTCCGCGTTGAGCCGCCGCGTCGCCTCTTCCGAGCGCTGCCGGCTGCCGATGAATGCGCCCAGCAGCCCGATGAAGCTCAACCCAAAGAAGAGCACCGTCCACGGCAACGCCGTCCGTCGGCTCGGGAAGTATTCGGGCGCCGGCTTGCAGATCACCGTCCACTTCCGGGTGCCGACCTCCAGCGTTTGCGCATACTGCGTCCCGATCCGCAGATCGGCTGGGTCCTTGGGGCCCGGAGCTCGGCCCGGCCGGGAGGGGTGGAAATGGAGGAGTTCGGGTCGCGGGATGGCCGAGTCGTCCAAGAGGTAAACGTCGATGTCTTCCGAGCCGAGATACTTCAAAGCTTCCTCCATGAGATCGCCGATCCGGAAAGCCGCCACGTAGAAACCCGCCAGACTCTCGTGCCGCTGCTCGGGCGTAGCCACCGGTGCACCGCGGCCATAGATCGGCCAGAACAAAGAGATTCCTTTCCGGCCCGTGCGGTCCTGTAGCAGGTACAACGCGGGCGTGGCCACGGGCTTTCCACTGTCGCGTATCTGCTCGATCACGCGTCGGCGGACGGGGTCCGACGCGAGATCGGAGCCGAGCACCCCTTCCTTTCCCGCGGGCTCGATGAAGAAGATCGGGAAATACTCCGTGCGGTCCGGGGACGGCACCTGCTTTCCCACGGCACCCAGGTCCTCGATCTCAAAATCCGCGAACCCCTCGCGCCGGCCCTCCGCGACGAAAGCGGCCCGCTGCGCCCCGGACACCCGCGGCACCCACCCGCAATAGACCGTCGCGCTCTTCCTATACGATAGCAGGGGCTTGACGAAAGCCCGGAACTCACCCCGCTCCACCAGATTGGATGCCGCGTCGAATGCCGCGATCGACTCCAGATCGTTCACGCTGGCATCGAGGCTGCGGCGCACGGAGGTCGCGATGTCCGCGCTATTTCTGGCGAATCTCTCGGCGATCATGTCATCGCTAAGCTTCCAGATCCCGAGAAACGCCAAGTAAGAGAGCCCCACGCCGAGGCTCACCAAGGGGAAAAGTGCCCCCGCCAGCAGCCCGCGCCCCGCCGCCGAACCCCACGTCCACAGCACTGGGGTGACGATGAGCACACCCGTGACATCCCCCGCCCACCACGGACGCCAGAACTCCCAATATTTTTGCCACGGCACGGCCCCACTGCCGCACATCGCCGCCATCCCGAGGGTCGGGGCCACCACGCAGCACGCGGCGGCGATGCCCATGAAGAGAAGGATTTCGCGCAAGCTCCGCGGCACCACATCGCGGCCCATCGCGGACCGGATCAGGAAAAAGGCCGCGAGCACCTGGAGGGCCGAGCCCGTGGCAATCGTGGACGCGGCGATGAAAGACGCCGCGCTCCACCCCTTGAGCGGCAGCAGGAATTGAAGATTGAGCGCAAACGAGCCCAGCCAGACGCCGGGCACCACGCGCGGACCCAGCACCAACACCGCCGCCCAAGCGAGGCCCCCGGCCGGCCACACCAGCGAAGCGTTGCTCACGCCGGAGGTGGCCATAAGCCCGACGCGGCCGCACACGTAATACAGCACGGCCAAAACCGCGATCTCGCCCGCCGCATTCAGTCGTGTTCGATACGCTGCCATTTTCTCAAGTGCCGTCCGTTACCGATAGGATCGCATCCGCCCCCCTCCGCGAGCCTTACCGCCTGCGCCTGTCGGAACACTCAGCCCCAGCGCCGCACTCGACCCGGAGCGGCCGAACGCGGCGGGCGCAGTCAGAGATCGCGCAGGAACACGCGCACTTCCGCGCGGAGCCATTTGCCTTCCCACGCTTTGGATTCGAGCCGGGCGAAGAGCAGCTTGCCGGCGTCCATAAGCCGGGCCACGGCTTCGTTCTTCACGCGCGGCACGTAGCCGAGGTGATGGCCTGTTTCGTCTAAAATCATGATCGCGAGCGCGTCGTGCGGATTGGCCGGTTCGCGCTGGAGCGGGAGCAGACAGCCGGCCGCCAGTTCGATTTCGGCAGTTAAAGGCGCGGGCTGATCGGCCCCAAACCCGGCCCCCACCCCCGACCCAACGGGGCCCACCCCCCCTGATAAAGTGGCAGACACTTGGGCCGGAGTCCCACAGTGGCAGACACTTGGGCCGGAGTCCCATGCCACCGCTACCCGGGGAGCGTGATGACCTGTTGCTGTTGGTGACTGTCCAGGGCCGCAGCGAAGATCTCATGGCTGGCGACGGCTTCTTCTGGCGTTGCGCAACCGAATCGCTGGCCCAGAAGGCCTTCGCGCTCCAACAGGAACGACGCCCACATCTGCTGGATCAAATCGGGGAACCCGACTTCGAAGATGCTTCCTGTCACGGTTTTGAACGGCATCCCAAAGCCGAGTTCTGTGCGTTTCCAGCATTGCTCGGGCCCGCGCTCGAATTGCCAGAGCGTTTTGGGTTCGGCCGTGCTGAATCGTACGCCGCCATCGGTGCCGAGGATTTCTATAAACCAAGAATTGGTGGCCCCGGGCGCCAAGCGCTTCATTTCCAGACGCAGCGGCGTTTCTACGTCGTTGAAGTCAACCCACGCATGGATTAGAGCGTTGTCCCAGGTATCGCAAGCGAGCATGCCGCCGCGACCGTCGGGCCGTTGCGCGTATCCGCGCTGCAACTGGGCAAAGAGGCGCTTGGGCCGCCAACCCATCCGCAACGGGATATGACAGGCGTGCATTCCAAGATCGCCGAGGACGCCTGCTGGGCCGCACGTCTGGCTCTGGCGCTTCCAATTGTGGGGTTTGTCCGGGTCGAGATCGCTGGAGTGGTGGAATCCACAGACAATCCCCAGAGGCCGGCCCAGATTGGCGGAACGCGCAATTTGGATGGCGCGTTGCGCGCCAGGCAGGAAGGGGAACTCGGAGCTGCAGCGTACGAAGCGTCCGCTGGAAGCCACTGCGCCGAGGATGCGGCGGGCTGAGGCCAGGTCGATCCCAAAGGGCTTTTCGCCGAGCAGATCTTTGCCCGCCTTAAGAACGTCCAGATAGAGGGTTTGGTGGAGATCATGCGGGACCGCGACGTAGACCACGTCGACGTCCGGGTTGGCGAGCAACTGGTGATAGTCGGTTACCCGCTGTTGGACTGAGGGGATCGCCCGGAACCACTCCAGGGTGAGGGGATTGAGATCGGCCACGGCAATTAAGCGGGGTTGGACGCTCACGTCGATGAGCGCGCACCAGCGTGCAAACGCACTCGCAATCTCCCGCCCCATCAAGCCCCCGCCGATAATGCCGATATTCACGTGCTTCATAGGATGATTGGGTGCCGGATGCTCTAAGAGGTCGAACGCCGAAGCCTTGGAAAGCGCAGGGTTTTCAATGGTTCCCGAGGATTCGCAGCGCCTCCTCCACGCTCGCGTCTTCATGAACCATTGCCATGAGTGCCCGGACGATACCCGTTGGACTTGGATGCTGAATGATGCCACGGCCATAAACGATGCCGCTGGCACCCTGTGCGAGCAGGCCCCGCGTGCGTTCGAGGATTTCCCGGTCGCTAACGCGGCCACCGCCACGCACCAACACGGGAATGCCGCCCGCAGTCTCGATGACCTCATGATACACGCTCACGTCATCGGTAGGATCCGCTTTGATCACATCGGCCCCGAGTTCGACCGCTTGCCGGACGAGGTGGACGATCTTTTCCCGGTCTCCATCGACCATATAACCGCCTGCTTCGGCGTTAGGGCGGAAGACCAGTGGCTCCACCATCATGGGCATCCCATAATAATCGGCCTGCGGCTTAAGGTTGACGATGTTCTCGATGCACTGCGCGTAAACTTCCGGCGCTCCGGGGATCAGGAAAAGATTGACGCACACACAGGCCGCATCGTTGCGAACGGCCTGAAGGATGGGGTCGGCAATGATGGTGCTGAAGCATGTGGCCGGGAGTTTGCTGCCATAGACGTTGGCAGTGTCGGTGCGCAAGACCAGCGCAGGCCGGTGCTTGCTGCGGATCTCCTGGAGATGCCGGGCTTGGCCCACCGTGAGCTGAATCGCATCGGGAGCTGCATCCACGAGCGTGCGGATGACCTTGGGCATGGACTCGATACCGTGGAGGAATCCTGGCTGATTGAAAAAGCCGTGGTCCACCGCCACGTCAAAGCAGCGTCCGGATCTGGCATTGAAAAGGCGATTGAGGCGGAACTGTTTCATAATGGGAACCCGGTAAACTGGGCGGCTGTTTATGTAGGCTGGGAGCGGTGGCGCAGCAGCGTTTGCCATTTATCGACCAAGCGCATCATGCTGGCGTCCAAGTTCAAGGGCTGCAGTTCGGTGGCTGTAAACCAGCC